>DATCFW010000516.1:0-6053 GCA_036509295.1 Solirubrobacteraceae bacterium
TGACCACGCCGGTCAAGCTCCCAATCAAGCTCGTCCAGCACGATGTTCGACAGCAACGGAGATAGGGGCGAACCCTGGGGCACGCCTTCCTCGTTACCGACCACGACACCGTCCGGCAGCACGATCTTGGCCTTCAGCAACCGTCCGATCAGCACAAGCAACCGCCGATCCCGGACCCGCTGAGCGAGCCGGGACATCAGCCGCTGGTGGCAGACGCGATCGAAGAATTTCTCCAAATCGATGTCTACCACCCACCCGTGCCCGTCTTCCAGATACTGCTTGGCCTCGTTGATCGCCGTGTGGCAACTGCGGCCCGGTCTGAACCCGTGACTCGATGGGTGGAACGTCGGCTCGAACACCGGCTCGAGTACCTGGCGCACCGCCTCACACACCACCCTGTCGCTCACGTTCGGGATCCCCAACCCTCTGACGCCGCCGCCCGCCTTCGGGATCTCCACCCGGCGCGTCGCGCCGGGCCGATACGTCCCATCCAGCAGAGCGGTAGCGAGCCTCGGACCGGCGATCGGCCACTGCTCAACCAGCTCGCCGACCGTCTGCCCGTTCGGGCCGGGTGCTCCCTTGTTCGACACCACCTTCACCAGCGCCGCCGTCAAGCGGCTGACAACCTCCTCCATCGTCACCGGCGTGACGTTCTCCACGTTGACGATCGCCTCCGGCACCCTCAACTCGCTGACCGCGGACCGGTCCACGGACGCTCGCCGAGCGGCCCCTTTCGGGTTTTCTGCTGTCGCGATCGGCAGGCGAAGCTGCCCCGCCGCTTGCTCAACCGGGATCGCCTTCCCTTGCGAACCGGGACTCGACCCGGCACGCTCAGCGGGCATTACCCCGCCTTCCAGTAGTACGCGATCCTCCGACTTCTGCCGGGCCATCAGCCTCCGTTCTTTTACTCTCGGGCCTACCGGCCAAACGACCGGAACCCGGCAGATCTCCTGGGGTAAGACGTTGAGATTTCGCCGCGATCACGTCGCCAATACGCCCTCGGGACCAACAGGAACAGGGCATCGCTGCTGGCGGCCAGCTCACCCACCCAAAGGACGCCTTACGGCGCTTCACTCTCGTTCGCGACCACGGCACATCTATGGCTTCCTTCAGACCCGCCCTCACGGAAGCCCCCGCAGCGCAAACAGCCGCACTGGAGACCGCCCGGTCAATTCCGGGCCGCGCCCTTGCCTCGTCGATGTCGGGTTCCCCCTGTCAGGGCCCCGGGTCAGGACTTCCACCTCCGATCTCAAACGTCATGCCCAGCACACCGCCTACGACTCCCTGCGTTCCTCGACCGGCCGCGTTGTTGAGCGCCGTTTGATTTGAGCACGGGCTGGGGCGCTCGTGCTGCTGGTGGTGGTGATCGGGTTCGTGGGGCTGGCAGGCTCTGGCGCGTTCGTGAACGCGTGAGAGCCCTCCCGTCAGCTTGATCGGTCGTCGGGAGGGCTCTCTGGATGCCGGAGGTGGCACCTGATGAAGATCGTAGGCGTCGAGCTGGCGTTGGTCGAGGTTGAGCTGTTGGGCGGGCTGTTGTCGTGCCCGTCGTGTCGTGAGGTGTTGGGGCCGTGGGGTCATGCGCGGGAGCGGGTCACGCGCCGGGTCTCGGGGGATTGGCGGTGGCGGCCGCGGCGGGCGCGGTGCCGGGGCTGTCGCGGCACGCATGTGCTGCTGGCGGATCTGTGCCTGCTGCGGCGCCAGGACGAGGTGGAGGTGATCGGTGCGGCTGTCGAGGCGCATGTTGCCGGTGAGGGGCATCGGCCGATCGCGGCGCGGTTGGGGGTGCCGGCGGGCACGGTGCGTGGCTGGCTGCGCCGGTACGCGGTGAACGCCGAGGCGATCCGGGCGCTGTTCACCCGCTCGGCGGTTGTGCTGGATCCGATGCTCGGCCCGATCATGGCGGCCGGGAGCGTCGCTGCGGACGCGTTGGAGGCGATCGCGGTTGCTGGGCGGGCGTGGGTGTTGCGGTTCGGGCCGCAGCCGGTGTGGCGGATCGTCAGCCGCTTGTCGGCCGGTCGGCTGCTGGTGCGCAACACGAGTTCCCTCGCGACAGGGCGGTAGTGAGCTGAGAGGGTCGTGCGCTCGTGTCATCGAGCGTCCGGGAGGGCAGCGGTTGTGGAGGACGAGCGTCGCAGGGAGATCGGACTGTTCCGCTACGCACTGGTCCGCGATCTCGTGGACCCGGCGTTGTCGAAAGCTGAGCGCGGGCGGCTGGTGCGGGTGCTGGCCGAGCGGGATCATCTCGGTCCTGACGGCAGGATGCTCAGGGTGTCGCGCGGCACGCTGGACAGGTGGGTCCGCGCGTATCGTCAGGGCGGGTTCGAGGCATTGGTTCCCCGGCCACGGGCGGTCACGCCGCGCACGCCGGCCGGGATGCTGGCGCAGGCGTTCGCGTTGAAGCTGGAGCGGCCGGAGCGGACCGCGGCGCAGGTCCGGGAGATCATGCTCAAGGCCGCTGGTGATGGTGAGCAGGTGTTGGGGTTGCGGACGTTGCAGACGCACCTGGCGCGGCAGGGATTGAATGTTCGCGGGGACGGCCGCGGGGTCGGGAAGGTCTACGGTCGTTTCGAGGCGCCGGCCCGGAATGACCTGTGGCAGGGCGACGGGCTCCATGGACCGTTCCTGGCCGGCAGCACGCCGCGGCGGGCGGTGCTGTTGGCGTTCATCGACGATCACTCCCGGCTGCTGGTCGGCTGGCGGTGGGGCACCGGCGAGGACGTCTTCCGGCTCGAGGCCGCGCTGCGCTGCGGCCTGATGAGCCGCGGCGTTCCGAACCAGATACTGGTTGACCGCGGATCGCCGTTCGTGAGCTCGCAACTGCTCCGGGCGTGCGCCGTGCTCGGCGTGAAGCTGGTGCACGCAGCGCCTCGGGCAGCGACCACAAAAGGCAAAGTCGAGAGGTTTTTCAGAACCGTCCGTGACGGGTTCTTGGTCGAGATCGACGACGGTGTCGAGCTTGTCGAGCTGAACCGTTTGTTCTCCGCGTGGTTGGAGGTCGTCTACCACCGACGCGTCCATTCCGAGACCGGGCGAACCCCGATCGAGCGGTTCGACGCCGCGGGCGTGCCGCGGTTGCCGACCCCGGCCTTGTTGCGGGAGGCGTTTCTGTGGAGCCAGGAGCGAACGGTCACGAAGACCGCGACCGTGTCGCTGCACTCAAACCAGTACTCGGTCGACGCGGCGCTGGTCGGCCGCAAGGTCGAGCTCGTGTTCGACCCGTTCGACCTCACGCGGATCGAGGTGCGCTACCAGCATCGGCCGTTCGGGACCGCCGTCCCGTTGGTGATCGGCCGCCGCACCCACCCGCAGGCCGAGCGTGAGGTCCCGCCGCCGCCAACGGGCACCGGGATCGACTACCTCAAGCTGCTCGCCGAACAGCGCGACGCCGAGATCACCGGGCACCGGATCGACTACTCAGCCCTCGCCCAACCCGACCAGGACGGCGACGGCGACGGCGACGGCGACGGCGACGGCGACGGCGACGGCGACGGCGACGGCGACGGCGACGGCGACGGCGACGATCGTGACACCAACCAGCAGGACAAGGAGGACGAACTGTGAGTATCGACAGGCTCCGCAGCCACTATGGGTTCACTCGGATGCCGTTCGGGAAGGATTTGGCGCCTGGAATGCTGCATGGTCATGACGCGCACGCTCAGGCGGTCGCGCGGCTGCAGTGGTGCATCTCAGAGCAGGCGATCGGCGTGATCAGCGGCGAGTGCGGTGCGGGCAAAACCGTCGCCGCTAGGGCGGCGGTCGCGGGCTTGGACGCGTCCCGGCACACGGTTCTCTATCTCGGCACGCCGGGCGTGGGGTTGCGCGGGATCTACGGGATGATCGTCACCCGCCTCGGCGGGAGTCCGAAGTTTCATCACGCCGCGCTGATCCCCCAGGCGCAGGAACTCTTGGCCGCGGAGGCCTCCGAGCGCGGCAAGCGGGTGGTCCTGATCTGCGATGAAGCCCACCTCTTGGACGCCGAGAGCCTGGAAGGGATCCGCTGCCTGTCGAACCTGGGAATGGATCAGACCGCGCCGTTCTGCCTGCTGCTGCTCGGCCAGCCAACGCTTCGTCACCGGCTGCGGCAGGGGACGTTCACCGCGCTGGATCAACGTGTCGCGGTCCGTTACGCGATCGGCGGCCTGTCGCTTGCGGAGACCCAGAGCTACGTGCAACACCATCTCGCGCTCGCGGGACGCTCCGACACCCTCTTCAGCGACGACGCGATCAGCCTGATCCACGAGGTCTCCCGCGGCCTCCCGCGGCAGGTGAACAACCTCGCCGTCTCCGCGTTGATCGCCGCGTTCGCGGCGAAGAAGGGAATCGTCGACGAGTCCGCCGCACGCGCGGCCGTCGCGGAGGCATCCACCGAATGACCGAGCACGTCGCATTGACGCTGCCCGACCAGTCCTCCGATCCGCCGCGCGATGATGACCGGTTGCCGTCGCCGGCTGGATGGCCGGCGCCGCCAGAGGAGGCGGTCTATCACGAGCTGCCCGGCGAGATCGCCCGCCGGATCGCGCCTCACACCGAGTCCGACCCTGTCGCGATCCTCACCCAGCTGCTCGTCTCCTTCGGCGCCGCGGTCGGCCGCGGCGCCTGGTTCCAAGTTGAAGCCACCAGGCACCATCCCAACGAATACATGTGCCTGACGGGTGACACGGCTCGGGCCCGCAAGGGCTCCTCATGGGATCACGTTCGCCGGCTGATCACCACGATCGACCCGACGCTCGGGCCACGGATCCTGACCGGCCTATCCAGTGGTGAAGGGGTCATCTGGAGCGTTCGCGATCCAGCCGGCCAGGACCCCGGCCACGCAGATCAGCGACTGCTCGTGATCGAGCCCGAGTTCGCGTCCGCGCTCAGGGCCGCGAGCCGCGAGATGTCGACTCTCTCGCCGACGTTGCGATCCGGCTGGGACGGTCGGCCGTTGGCGATCATGACCCGCACCGCCCCGGCGCGCGCGACCGACGCGCACATCGCGATCATCGGGCACATCACCCAACACGAGCTACGCCGGCACACCACCAGCCTCGAGCTCGCCAACGGCTTCATGAACCGCGTGCTGATCATCGCGTGTCGCCGGCAGCGGCTGCTGCCCGAAGGCGGCAACCCCGACCCGCTCCACAACACCGGCCTGGACCGCCTGCTCACAGCCGCTCTCAACCAGGCACGCGCCGCCGGAGACATCCGGCTCGACCCCAGCGCGCGCGAGCTGTGGCGCCACGCCTACCGCCAGCTCGCCGCTGAACCATCCGACCAGCTGATCGCGCAGATCACCGCCCGCGCTGAGGCACACGTCATCCGGCTCGCGCTCATCTACGCGCTCGCCGACGGTCAACGCCAAATCCGCCCCGCGCACCTGACCGCCGCGCTCGCGCTCCAGGACTACGCCGCCCGATCCGCCGCCTGGGCACTCAAAGGTGCGACCGGCGAGCCGCTCGCCGAACAGATCCACGCCCGTCTCCTCCAGCATCCCGGCGGGCTGACCCGCAGCCAGATCAGCCAGACCCTCAACCACAACCAGCCCGCCGGCGAGATCGATCACGCCCTCCACGCCCTCAACACCACCAGCCGCGTCACCGTCACGCAGATCCCAACCGGCGGCCGCCCCGCGCAACTCTGGACCGCAACCTCGGCCTGCTGACGACCCGGGCTGCTACCGCTACGCGCG
The DNA here is from genome assembly GCA_036509295.1 of Solirubrobacteraceae bacterium. GTDB lineage: Bacteria > Actinomycetota > Thermoleophilia > Solirubrobacterales > Solirubrobacteraceae > Palsa-465. Next base: position 5,672 of record DATCFW010000516.1, read on the forward strand.
AGTGGGTCGCATCGCGAGCCCACGACACGGCCGGCACAACAACAACGTCCCGCGCAGCCCGACCACGATCGTGGCGAGCGATCAAAGCGAAAGGGCGAAGCCCGGTCTCAACGCGCGACGAACCCCGGGGCCCCCACGAACCCGCTGCCTTCGATGCCAAAACGCCGAGCAGCCCGACCCGCAGCAAGTTACTTCTTCTTTCGTACCCCACCCCTCCATGACCACGAACAGCGGCACCGCCATGCCCAAACTCAGCGGCGCTCAACACTTCTCCGCCCAAGGACCCCGTCAAGTGTGGGGCCGCCCATTGGCAACGTTCTTCCACAACGTCGCAGACCGCGAACGCGGCGTCGATCCTCAACGGTCGCCGGTTGCGTTGTCG
>DATCFW010000517.1:0-9400 GCA_036509295.1 Solirubrobacteraceae bacterium
GCCCAGGTACAGGCGCTCGACGGCGACCTGCGTCGGCTCTCCAGCAGCGTTCAGTCGCCCTTTCTGTCCTCCGGCGCGCTCGACGACGCCGTGGCCGAGGTCGCCGAGGCGTTCGCGCGGCGGACGCGCATCCACCCGGCGATCGCGATCGACGGCGACCTGAGCGAGCTGAGTGACTCTCAGCAGATCGCCGTGCTCGCATTGATCCGCGAGGCGCTCAGCAACGTGCGCAAGCACGCCGAGGCGACGGAGGTCGGCATCTCAATCGCGCTGGACAGCGCGGCGATCTCGGTTCAGATCCGCGACAACGGCGCGGGGTTCGATGCGGACACCGCTCGGGAGCGGGCCGCCCGGACCGGCCATCTCGGCCTGGTCGGGATGCACGAGCGACTCCGCATGCTCGGCGGCGCGACGCACATCGAGTCCGGTCCCGGTGGTCCGACGATCGTCTCAGCCGTCATTCCACGCTGGCCGGCCCCGATCGCCTGACCTCAGCCGATGCCGTGCTCCAATGCGTACCGCACGGCGCCGGCGCGGTTGGGGACGCCGAGCTTGCGATAGATGTTCGTCAAATGAAACTTGATCGTGTGCTCGCTGATCCATAGGTCGCGGCTGATCGCGGCGGTCGTCAGGCCGGTGGCCACCGCCGACAGAATCGAGCGCTCACGATCGGTCAGTGACGGGCCCCCGCGCGCGGCGGCGTCGCCACGGCGAAACGGGACGACCTTCGGCGACTGGACACCGCCACCGGTCATCGCCTGACGCAGCACCGATGCCACATCGGCGGTGCCGGCCGTCTTGAGCACATAGGCGCTGGCCCCGGCGTCGAGGGCGGCATCGATCGTGGGGCGGTCATCGCACGCTGACAGCACGATCGCCGCGATCTGCGGCCATTGCCGGCGGATCTGCTGGATCAGCTCGGTGCCACCGACACCCGGCATCCGCAGGTCCATCAGCACGACGTCGGGGCGCCGGCGCTCGATCAGCTGCAGGAGCTCCGGACCCGAGTGCGCCTCGCCGACGACCCGGATGTCATCGAGATGCTCGATCGTGCGGCGGATCCCGGCGATGACCAACGGGTGGTCATCGGCGATCAGGACGTTCAACTGGGACGACGGCGACGCACCGGGCGTGCTGACGCTCTGCTGCGCGAGTGCTGACATGTGGTGGCTCCCGTCCGGGCGGGGCTGGGGAGGACCGCACAACGGACACGCATGTTGTCGGCAGCCGGGCACAACGACTTGAACCCGGGACGATCACCGACCAGGGTTGACGGTCTACCTTTGCGCGATGGGAGCATCGGGAGCATTCATCGCGCGCGGCGGGGAGCCGGGGGGATCGCAGGCTCATCTCGATGTCATCCCAGGTATCGGCGCCGCCGCGACGACCCTCGCCGCACGTTGGTCTAGTGTCCCGTCCGGTAAGTTCGGTGGCACCAAGGGGTGCCACTGGTGGATGCATGGCAAGGACGCAGGATCCGACGTGTGGCCCAGCCACACGAGGATTCGAGGACGCGGCCAGGCGCCGCCAGGGGTGCCTCGACTGCCAGCGAATTTGCCTGACGGGGCACTAGGACACGCCGGGGCCCATGACCTCCTCGCTTGATCGCCTCGACCCGGCAGTACGGGCGACGGCGATCGCCGCGCCCGCCCCGCGACACGCCGAGCTGATGAAAGCGGTGCTGGCGCGCCAGAGCTTCAGCGACCCCGACTGGATCTACGAGCGCAAGCTCGATGGGATCCGCTGCCTCGCCATCCGTGACCGCGACGCCACCCGCATGCTGTCGCGCAACGACCTTGACCTCGCCCGGCGCTACCCGGTGCTGTGCGAGGCTCTCGCCGCGCAGGACCACGACCGGTTCGCCGTAGACGGCGAGATCGTCGCCTTCGCGGGGTCTCAGACGAGCTTTGCCCGGCTTACCCAGCGGGGCCGCCGCCCGGTGACGGTGTTCTTCTATGTGTTCGATCTGCTGTGGATCGACGGTTATGACGTTCGCGCCCTGGACTTGCGCTCGCGCAAGCGGCTGCTGCGCACCGCCCTGCGCTTCGAGGGCTCGCTGCGGCTGACATCGCACCGCAATCGTGACGGCGAGGCGATGTTCGCCCAGGCCTGCCGCCAGGGGTGGGAGGGCGTCGTCGCCAAGCGCGCCGACAGCGTCTACCGCGACGCGCGTTCGCGCGACTGGCTGAAGTTCAAGTGCGAGGCGGGGCAGGAGCTGGTGATCGGCGGCTTCACCGAGCCCCACGGTTCTCGCACCGACTTCGGGGCGCTGCTGGTCGGCCACTTCTCAGACGGCCGCCTGCAGTACGCCGGCAAGGTCGGGACCGGCTTCGATCAGGCGACGCTGGAGTCGCTCGGCGCGCGGCTGCGCGGCCTGGAGCGCACGACCTCCCCGTTCGCCGAGCCGGCGGCGATCCGCGAGCGCGGCGTCCATTGGGTGACCCCGGAGCTCGTGGCCCAGCTCGGGTTCACCGAGTGGACCGGAGCCGGCCGGCTGCGCCACCCGCGCTTCCAGGGCCTGCGCGACGACAAGCCGGCGACCGATGTGGTGCGCGAGCGATGACCGAGACGATCGCCGTCGGCCGCCGCCAGGTGCCGCTCAGCCACCCCGCCAAGGCGCTGTTCACCGATCCCGAGATCACCAAGCGCCAGCTCGCCGAGCACTACGAGAAGGTGGCCGACGCCATGATCCCGCTCGTCCGGGACCGGCCGCTCGCGTTGCAGGCGTTCCCCAACGGGATCGATCAGCCCGGCTTCTTCATGAAATCGGTCCCCCGCTACTTCCCGGACTGGATCGCCACGGCGACGGTCCCCAAGCGCGGCGGCACACTCACCCAGGTCCTGGCCCAGGACGCCGCCACGCTCGTGTACCTCGCCGGCCAGAACGTCGTCACCCCGCACATCTGGCTGTCACGCGCCGACGAGCCCCGGCAGCCCGATCGACTGATCGTCGACTTCGATCCCTCCCCCGGCGTCGGCTTCGCCGAGGTGCGCGCCGCCGCCCGCGACGCCGGCGAGCGGCTGCGCCACGCCGGGCTCGTCCCGTTCGCGATGGTCACCGGCTCGCGCGGCATCCATGTCGTCTGCCCGCTGCGCCGCGGCCCGTCGTTCGGCGACGTGCACGGCTTCACCCGCCGGCTCGCCGAGGCGATGGTCGCCGACGACGAGCGGCACCTGACGCTGGAATGGCACCGCAGCGAGCGCGGCCGCCGGATCTACGTCGACGTCAACCGGATCAACTACGCCCAGCACGCCGTCGCGCCGTACGGAGTCCGGCCCCGGCCCGGGGGGCCGGTGGCGATGCCGATCGCCTGGGAGGAGCTGTCGGACGCCACGCTCGCACCTGACCGCTGGACGATCCGGACGGCGGTGGCGCGGCTGCACTCCGAGGGCGATGCGTGGAAGGGGATCGCGCGGCGGGCGCGCACGCTGCCGGCGTCGATTCACGGGTGACCACGCGATACCGTGTGCGGCGGATGGCCGACGAGCCCGAACACCCCGCGATGCTGGCCGGAGACCGGGACCGGGACGACAGCATCGAGCAGCTGAGCGGCGCCGTCGCCGAGGGACGTCTCACGCTCGAGGAGTTCTCTGACCGCGTCGAGCTCGCCCAGGCGGCGCGCACGCAGCCAGAGCTCGCGGTGCTCACTCGTGACCTGCCGGCAACGAGGCCCGAAACGCCGCCCGCGCAGGCTCCCGGGCGCCACCGCGCGATCTTCTCAAAGCTCGTCCGCCGCGGCCCCTGGGAGCTCGAGCCGCGGTCGTCGTGTCGCTGCATTTTCGGAACGGTGACGTTCGATCTCACTCAGGCGCGGCTGTCGGGCGCTGAGACCGAGCTCGACGTCTACAACCTGTTCGGGACCGTCACCCTGATCGTTCCCGAAGAGGTGCAGATCACTGTGACCGGCGGCGGGGCGTTCGCCAGCCAGGTGATCGACACGCCGCGGCCAACCGCGGCCGGCGCGCCGCGGCTGCGTATCTCGGCTCGGGGCCCGGGCGGGACGCTGTATGTCCGCAGCCCCCGAGGCCGGCCGTTGAGCCGCTCGGCCGGGCGGCTGCGCGGCGGCACGGCTGACACCCCACCGCGCTCCTGACCGGCGGCCGTGCTCGTAGCGGTCACCGACCACGCCGTCGAGCGCTTTCGCCAGCGGGTGCGCGGCTCACTGAACGAGAAAACCGAGATCGCCTCGCGCGTCGCGCGGGCATATGCCGCCGGCCGGGTCGAGCCGGGCGAGCGCGGCGCCGTGCTCGTCCGTGACCTGCAGCGGCGCGGCCTGATCTACGTGTGCCGGCCCGACGGCGGCGAACTGGTGGTGACGACGCTGTGGGAGGAGGGCGAGGACGCCGCTGTGCCCAAGCGGTTCACCGATGTGCTGCGGCGCGATGACCACCACCTCACGTAGCCCCAGGCCGGACTCCCGGTGGCCCTGGCCCGTGGCCGCGTCCGACCACTAGGCTCAGCCCATGGCCAATCTCGAAACGCGCCCTCTGGGCAACTCAGGACTGCTCACCTCGATCGTCGGATTGGGGTGCAACAACTTCGGCCGCCGCATGGACCTGGCAGCGACTCGTGCGGTCGTCGACGCCGCGCTGCACGCGGGCGTCACCTTCTTTGACACCGCCGACATCTACGGCACCGGCGCGAGCGAGGAGCTCCTCGGCGAGGTGCTGCAGGGCCGTCGCGACGAGGTGGTGCTGGCGACGAAGTTCGGCATGGACATGCATGACGGGCAGGGTCCGCGCGGCGGGCGGGCATACGTCGAGCAGGCGATCGACGCGTCGCTGCGACGGTTGCGGACCGACATGGTCGACTTCTACTGGTACCACCAGCCCGACGGCGTCACGCCGATCGTCGAGACCCTCGCGGCGCTCCATGATCTGGTGCAGGCCGGCAAGGTCCGCGCGATCGGCGCATCGAACTTCGACGCCCGCCAGCTCGAGGAGGCCGACGCCGTCGCCCGCGAGCACGGCTTCACGCCCTTCACCGCCGTGCAGAACGAGTACAGCCTGCTCGTCCGCGACGCCGAGGCCGAGGTCCTGCCGGCCTGCGAGCGGCTGGGGATCGGGTTCGTCCCGTTCTTCCCGCTCGCCTCCGGATTGCTCACCGGCAAGTACCGCTCAGGCGAGCCGGGGCCCGCCGGCGCCCGCCTCTCCGGCCGCGATCAGATCGGCACCGCCGAGCAGTTCGCGCTCATCGGCGCGCTGCAGCGCTACGCCGCCGAACGGGGCGTCTCGCTCGGCGACGTGGCGATCGGAGCACTGCTCGCCCAGCCCGCCGTGTCGTCGGTGATCGCCGGCGCCACCACACCCGATCAGGTCCGCGCCAACGCTGCCGCGACGCGGTGGACGCCCGGCGCAGACGATCTCGCCACGCTGACCGGGGTCCTCGAGGCCAACCCGGTCTGACTAACGGCCTCGCCGCCCGTCCGACGTCTGGCGCCGGCTCAGACGCGGACGACGTCCACCGCGAGCTCGTCGAAGTCGCTGTCCTGGGTGTAGACGGCTACGTCAAACGCCCGCGCCGTCGCCGCGATCCACGTGTCCTGAACCTTGGGCCGCCGGCCGGCGCGGCGCGCGGTCGCCACCAGCTCGGCGAAGGCGGAGGCCACCGCCTCGTCAGCCGGTAACGCGACGTAGGTCGCTCGCACCGACTGCACCGTTCGTAACCGGCGAGCCCGCACCGCCTCGGAAGCCGCCAGGTGGACCCCGAGCTCCAGCTCGGCGAGCGTGACCACCGAGACGGCCGCCTCGTCCGGCAGCCGTTCGCGGGCCAACCCACGGCCCTGTTCGTCAGCGATGAACACCGATGTGTCGAGCAGGCCTCTCACAGCTCGTCCACCGTCTCGCCAAGGGCTTGCGCCAGCTGCTCGCGCAACCCAGAGTCAGCCTGAGTGAGAGCGTCGAGGACACGCTGCCGCGCGACCCACACGTCGCGCGCCGGCAGCGGGGCAAGCTCAGCCACCGGCCGGCGATCAACCGTCACGCGCAATCGCTCCCCGGCCTCGACGCGACGCAATACCTCCGCGGTGTGGTTGCGCAGCTCACGAACCGAGACTTCCGCTGGCATGCCGGCGACTGTAGCACATCGGCTACAGCGGAGCCATATCTACCCCTCGGCGATGACGGCTCCCGACCCCGCGCCAGGAACCGCGGCGGGGGACTCCCGCGCGGCCAGCCGCGCGGACCGGGTCAGCGTCGCGATCGGCGACGAGCGACGGCTGCTCGAGCCGCTGCCGATATGACGTTGAGGCTCGGTCGGGGGCGCCACGCTCGTGCAGTAACGTCGCGCGAGTGACGTCGGGGTCTCGGTCAACACGGTCCGCACGCCTTCCGGCGTGGGCGCGATGGGTGCTGCCGTTCGGCGTCGCCGCGGCGCTCATCGTGGGACTCGTGTTGTTCGTGGACCATCACAACGGCAATGGGCTGGCCACGCAGAGCCCCGCCGCCGTGGCCCGCGCCAACCGCGAAGCCGAGATCGTCGTCGCGCAGGACCAGGCGCCCCACGTCGTCCGACTGCGGTCCGCAGCCCACCCGGGCGCGGCATTCGCCCACACGGTGCGCGCCCAGGTCAACCAGCTCGTCAACCGGGGAATCATCGACGGAACCCTCCAGCACGTCAGGTGTCGTCGGCGCGGCGGAAGCGGCGACACGCTCGGCTTCCGCTGCACCGCGGTCGTCGACGGGGTCAACTACCCCTACGTCGGCGTGATCCACCTGGCCGCTCGTCAGCTTGTCTACTGCAAGCGCGACGAGCCGCCGGTCCCCTCGCAGAACATCCCGATCAGCCGCCGCTGCATGGCCTGATCAGCGCCAGGTCACGCTGCCCGGCTCGCGGGAGTGGGGCGAGAAGCGGACGCTGACGATCCGCGCCCCGTGGGCCACCGAGAACCCGACGCAGCCGCTGTGGGTCTCGCCGACCCCGATCAGACTCTCGAAATCGGTCAGCGGCGTCTCGCACACACCCTGCTTGACGAACAGCGGCGAGGCGATGCCGGCCGACGTGACGAGGGACACGTCCCCCGAGGCGGTGCTGTCGTAGGTGGCGCCGGCCTCGTTGCGGATGGTGAGCGCAACCCCGACGGGATGGGTGCCGGCCGGCAGTGCGGCGCCGCTGTCGGTCAGCGGGTCCAGCACCTTGGTGACGGTCACCGACAGGGTCGAGGTTCCAGCGTTCACCCGCTGGGCCGTCCCGACCGGAGCGCCGCGCGGCTGCCGTGACCGGGGACGCCGCGCCGGCCGCGGGCGACGTCGGGCGGTCGAGGCTACGGCGGTCGTCGGAGTCGAGGCGGCGCGCTGCGTCGACGAGCCTCGCACCGCGCCGCCGCCGCAGCCGGCGAGCGCCAAGCTCGCCGCCACGCTGACGCACACCCCTGCGCCGGACACCGGACGCCGATCCGCAAACCAGACCAAGATCGTCGGAACATACCCCGGCGGCGCGGGACGCGGACGGGCGGGTCAGCCGTCGCTCTCGCGAGCCGACTCGCGATCGGACTGGCGGGGGCCGGCGGCGGCGTCGCGGAGGTCGGGCTCCTCACCGGCCGCCGGTGGAGTCGCACCGCCGTCGGTCACCGCGTCGGCGGCGTCGCCACCGGCGGAGTCGATGCCTTCGCTGGTGGCCGGCTCCCGAGAGCCCGTGGTCTCGCCCAGGACCGAGCTGGTCAGCTGGGGATCGTCGTCGAGCATCTCGCGCGGAGCGTCGGACCCGCCGAGCTTCGCCGGAATGACCCCGTCCTGCGCGGTCGCGGCCCATTCGCCCTTGGCGTCCGCCTCGCTGCGCCCCGGTGTGGCGCCGCCGCGCTGCCCGCTCGGCTTGACCTGCGGATCATCATTGCTCATCGCTTCGCCTCCGCCGTCAGGGTCCACCGGTGCAGACCTGTTCCGGTGGTATACCCGCCAGGCTGCCGGGTACGCCCGACGGCACTTGCATTTGAGGTCACCGCCAGGCGACGCTGCCGAGCATCACCGCGCGGGTGCCGCGACCTGAGCGCCGACGCGGATCGGCGGTCGCTCGGCCACCGGTACCGAGGCCACCGTGCCGTCCTGCCACGGGCGCAGGTAGTGCCCGGCGGGATGGGTGACCCGGCCGGGCAGGCGCCGCTCGACCGCCGCCAACACCGCATACGCCATCTCGCCGAGTGCGCGCAACGGTTGATGCCGGTTCTGGCGCGTCCCGAGATGGCACTCGGCCAGCGCGTCGATCCCCGCCAGACGCAGAGCGTCGATCAACACGGCGATCTCGACCCCATAGCCCACCGGAAACGACACGGCTTCGAGCAGATCCCGCCGGCCCGCACACTCGCCGGCCAGCGGCTGTGAGAACCCGGCCAGCAGCGGCTCGTGCAGATTGAGGAGCGGGCGCGCCATCAACTCGGTGACCCGACCGCCCTCATGAGGCAGGCTGACCCCGCCGGCGCGCAACGGCCGCTCGAACGCACCCTTGACCAGTTGCACCCGCGCGTCGCACAGCAGGGGTCCCAACAGCCCGGCAAGATGGCCCAGATTCGGGTCGGCGGTGTCGCCGTCCAAGAAGCAGACGATGTCGCCCCCGGTGGCCTGCAACGCCCGCCACATGGCGTCGCCCTTGCCCAGCGCGGGTCCGAGCTCGCCCCGGATCTCGTCCTGCTGGATCACGCGCGCGCCCGCGGCCCGCGCCCGGTTCGCGGTGTCGTCCCGCGACCGCGCGTCGACCACCACCGTCTCGTCGATCAGCCCGGCGTGCGCCAGCGGCGCCACCGAATGGCGCAGCACGTCGCCGATCGTGTCGGCGCACTCCTTGGCGGGGATGATCACGGTGACCGTCGCGCCGCCCTTGGCCAGTCGCAGGCGCTCGAGCGGGAATGCGTGGGCGTGATAGCGGCGCCGCTCGTACCAATCCGAGACGGCCAGGTCGACCGACAGCCCCCGGGTGACGCGCCCGGCGGCGCGAGCGGACGTCCGGACACGAACGTCGGAGGCGCGCAGGATCGACACCCCGTGCTCGGCCAGGCGGACCGCGAATCCAGCATCTTCGAGCGCCGCCAGCGGCTCGATCCCGCCGACGGCCCGATACGTATCGGCGGTCACACCGAGCGACGCGCCGGCGAAGTGGTGGTGGGCGGCATCGGGCTCGGCGCGCCGAAGCCGGCCCAGCCGGGCGCTCGCGTCCCGCTCGCGGCGCTCGCGCACTCCCGGCGCAAGCTCGGCGGCCTCGTGCTCGTCGAGCTCGATCAGACCGGCGATCGCGTGCGCGCCGGCCATCACGTGCGCAAGCTGGCGCTCCAGCCAGTCGGGCGCTGGGCACGAGTCGGCGTCGGTGCACGCGATCAGGCCCAGCGGACGGTCGCGGTCGAGCAGACGCCGGCAGGCAGTGTCCATCCCGACGCGCCGTGCTGCTCCGGCTCCGGTGCCGGCCCGCGCGATC
>DATCFW010000518.1:0-3224 GCA_036509295.1 Solirubrobacteraceae bacterium
CGGGGATTACGGTCCCCAACTGCTGCTGGACAATCCCTCTACCCTTCCCAAGTCCGTGCTCACCTACTTCCTCGACTACGCCACACCCGGCTACACCCAGGAGGGTCCGACCGCGGCCGTCTATAACCACGGCTGGGTGATCGGCGGGGAGACCGCCGTCTCGGTGCCGGTTCAGGCCGAGGTGGACAACCTGCTCGAGGCCGTCCCGCAGACCTCCGGCAAATGAGCCAAGCCGAGCATCCCGACCGGCTGCACGCCGATCATCAGGCCACCGTCGAAGACGTGCGCCAGCTCATGGGCGCCTCCACCCCGCACTTCGCGCTGCAGCTGCGCGAACGGATCCGCGCCCTCATCCGCGACCTCCCCGCCGGCCACCCGGCCCGCGTCGAGGGGGAGCGCGAGATCGCTCGGCTGGACAAGATCGCGTTCGTCGGCGAGGTGCGTGGGCACATCGCGGAGTCGGGACTGACGCCGCTGCCCAGCCTCGGCCGCGACCCGCGCGAGACCCACTGACGCCGGCCGGGCCTCCGCGACCGGGCGGCCTCGAGTTTCGTTACCGCCGATCCGCGGATACCGTTAACCCACTGAGATGAGCGACGAGCGCTTCATATCGGTCATTGGCCTGGGCCGGGTCGGGCTGCCCCTGGCGCTGTGCTTCGCTGACCGCGGGTTCCGGGTCCTCGGCGTCGATCACGACGAGTCGATCCTCGATTCGCTGTGCTCGGGCCGGATGCCGTTCGACGAGGCGGGCACGCAGGAGTTGCTGGAACGGGTTCAGCGCAGCGGCCGCCTCGAACTGGCCGACCGCGCCGTCGACGCCGCGCGGGCCGACGACATCGTCATCACGATCGGCACCCCCTCCTTCTCCCACGTCGAGTCCGACCTGCGCCAGGTGCGCGCCGCGCTCGATGATCTGCTGCCGCTACTGCGCCCCGGGCACGGCCTCATCCTGCGTTCGACGATCGCCCCCGGCACCACCGACTTCGTCGCCGGCTACCTCGAGAAGCGGCGGGGCCTGCGCGCCGGCGAGGACGTGTTCGTCGCCCACGCCCCGGAGCGAATCGCCGCCGGCAAGTTCCTGGAGGAGATCACGACCCTGCCGTGCCTGATCGGCGGCGTTGGGGAACGGTCCACCGATCACGCCGCCGACCTGTTCAGCGTGTTCGGCGCGCCGATCGTCACGACGACGCCGGTGCAGGCGGAGCTGGCCAAGATCTGGACCAACATCCTGCGCTACGCCACCTTCGCGCTGCCCAACCTGCTGATGATGGACTGCGAGAGCTACGGCGCCAACGTGTTCGAGGTGATCGACCTCATCAACCGCGACTACCCTCGCGGCGGGATCGCGATGCCGGGACTGACCGCCGGCACCTGCCTGCGCAAGGACTTTGCGTTCTCGGAGGAGCGCTCCCATGCCCCCGGCATGCTGCTCGCCGTCTCGCGGGTCAACGAGGGTGTGCCGCTGTTCCTGGTGGAGGGGATCAAGCGCCGCATCGGCGATCTGTCCTCCCGCAAGGTGGCGGTGCTCGGCCTCACGTTCAAGCGCGACACCGACGATGAGCGCGACTCGCTGTCACCGAAGCTCATCCGGCTGCTCGAGCGCGAGCTGGCCGACGTGGCGGTGTGCGACCCCCATGCCGCTACGCCGACTCAGCCGCTGCCCGACGCGGTTCGTGACGCCGACGTCGTCATCGTCGCCACCAACCACTCCGCGTTCGAGCACCCCGAGGCGCAGCGCCAGATCCAGACGCTGGCGATGAACGACTGCCTGCTGGTGGATCCGTGGAACAGCCTGGGGACCGGTCAGGTGTTCCTATTCGCGGCCGAGTCGGCCGCCCTGATGGACGGCTCGGCAAACGTCGACGCCTCGCCGGACGCCGCCCACTGATGGCACGCGTCCTGGTCACGGGCGGAGCCGGCACGATCGGCTCGGCGGTGGTGCGCCGGCTGCTACGCGATCCGGCATTCGAGGTCCGGATCGCCGATCACCGTCCCGCCCCGGCATGGATGCGGGAGGGCTGCGAGCTGCACGAGGGCGAGCTGCGCGACCTCGACGTCGCCGGCGAGGCGCTGCAGGGCTGCACCCACGTGATCCACCTGGCGGCGATCGTGGGCGGGATCGCGAACTTCCACAAACTGCCGTTCACGCTCACCGAGGTCAACAACGCGCTCACCGGAGCGATCGTCCACGCTGCCGTCGAGCAGGACGTGCAGCGGTTCACCTACGTGTCCTCGTCGATGGTGTTCGAGCGGACCACCGAGTTCCCGACCGCCGAGACCGATCTGGACGGCTGTCCGCCGCCGCGCTCGGCCTACGGCTTCTCCAAGCTGTCGGGCGAGGTGTACACGCGCGCCGCCCACGACCAGCACGGCCTGCGCTTCACCATCTGCCGGCCGTTCAACGCCTACGGCCCGGGCGAGCGGCCCGACCCCGACGAGCCCGGTATCGCCCACGCCGTGCCCGACCTGATCGCGAAGGTCCTGTCGGGACGGCGTCCGCTGCAGATCTTCGGCTCCGGCGAGCAGACCCGCACGCTCACCCACGTGGATGACATCGCCGACGGGATCGTCACCGCGATGGCCTCGCCGGCCGGCGAGAACGAGGACTTCAACATCTCGGCCTCCGATGAGCGCACGGTGGCCGAGATCGCCGCGCTCATCTGGGAAGCGTGCGGCGAGGACCCGGCCGAGCTGGAGCTCGAGCATCTGCCGAGCTTCGCGGTGGATGTCCAGCGCCGCTGGCCGTCAGTGGAGAAGGCCCAGCGGCTGCTCGGGTGGGAGGCGCGGATCGACCTACGCGATGGCCTGGCCGACACGGTGGCCTGGTTGCGCGACCAGAGCGCGCCCGTCGCGTCGTCCTGAGCCCCGCGCCGCGCTCGCTGCAACCAAACTGCAACCGGGCGCCAACGATGGCGCTACCGGGCGGCCCGATATTCCACGTCTGCGGACAGCGGATCACGGGAGCACCGGCGGCGGCACCGGCGGCCCGCGCGCCGGCACGGCGAGCCGACGATGAGCCGCCTGCTCATCATCGAGGACGACTCGGGCGGGGGCTGCGCGCGGGGGCCGACGCGTTCGTGCGCAAGCCGTTCGACAACGCCGAGCTCGTGTCGACGGTAGGGGAGCTGCTGGCGTCGGCGGCGTGACCGAGCCGACCAACTGCGGCAGCTTTCAGTAGAGAGCGTGACGTTTGGTGCCGGCGGGCACTTGAGACTCCGGTTTCT
>DATCFW010000519.1:0-2397 GCA_036509295.1 Solirubrobacteraceae bacterium
CCTGCCGGTCATCGCCGGGCACGAGGCCGGAGCCGACACGGTCAAGGCTCGCCTGCGCGACGCGGCGGTGCTGGGGGTGCGCGAGCTCACCGTGTACTCGTTCTCCACCGAGAACTGGTCCCGCGACGACGACGAGGTGGCCGGCCTGATGGAGATGTTCGGTCGGCGGATCGAGCTCGAGACGCCGGAGCTGGATGCCGAGGGCGTGCGAATGCGATTTCTCGGGCGCCGTGGCGCTCCCGTGGCCCCCAAGCTTGTGGAGCGGATGAGCTGGGCCGAGGAGACCACCAGCGGCAACGATCGGATCACCCTGTTCGTCGCTTTCAACTACGGCGGCCGGGCGGAGATCATCGACGCCGCGCGAACGTTCACGGGGACCACCGAAGCCGAGTTCCGAGACCACCTGTACGCACCCGACATGCACGATCCCGATCTGGTGATCCGCACCAGTGGCGAGCGTCGCCTCTCCAACTACCTGCTGTGGCAAGCCGCGTACTCGGAGCTCGTGTTCCGCGACGAGCTGTGGCCCGACTTCTCGCGGGAGGCATTCGAGGCATCGCTCGAGGAGTTCGCCGCCCGCCGGCGCCGGTTCGGGGGCCGCTGATGTCGCCGGCGCCTCGCTCCTCCGGCGGCCGTTCACCGCGAGCGCCGCAGCGGCGACCGCCCGACGCCGCCACCAGGGCTCGCCGCTCGGACGCGCGTTCGAGCGCCCGGGCGAGCGCCCGCGATCGGGAACGAGCGCCCCGGCGGACGTCAGACCTGCTGGCCCGGGTGGTCGTGGCGGTGCCGGCGGCGGTCGTCGCGATCGTGTTCGTCGATCTCGGCGGGACCGCGTGGGCGCTGTTCATGCTCGCCATCTGCCTCGTCTGCCTGCACGAGCTGTACCGGCTCCTGGCGCGCTGGCGGCCGGCGCCCGCGGTGGGGTTCGCCGCGGCCGCGGCGATGGTCCTGGCGGCGCGGTTCGGGACCCAGCGCGATGTCCTGGAGATCGCCGCGGCGACTCTGCCGGTGGCGTTCCTGATCGTGGCCGCCCGCGGTCCGAGCGACATGGGAACGGTGTCGATCGCCGGGACGCTGCTCGGCGCGTGGTGGCTCGGGCTGGCGTTCGCCCACGCCGTGCTGCTGCGGCGGCTGACCAACGGCGGCGGCGTGATGATCGACATCCTGGTCGGCACCTTCCTGGGTGACACCGCCGCCTATGTCGGCGGCCGGCTGTTCGGACGTCGTCCGCTGGCGCCGAACCTATCCCCCCACAAGACGGTGGAGGGATTGTTCTGCGGGATGTTGATCGCCGTCCTGTCGGTGTTCGTCGCCGGCCTGAACCAGGCCTGGCTGACGAAGGGCAACGCGCTCCTGCTCGGGCTGGCGATCGCCGTGCTGGGACCGATCGGCGACCTGTTCGAGTCGATGGTCAAGCGCGATGCCGGGATCAAGGACGCCGGCAGCCTGTTCGGCGCCCACGGCGGAGCGCTCGACCGACTCGACGCGGTGATCTTCACCGTCGTCGGCGGCTACTACGTCTGGGTCGCGATCCTGCACTGATGCGCGAGATGGTCCTGCGGGTTCCGGCGCGGGCCCTGGACGAGGTCCTGGACCGGATCCTGCCGATCGTCCCCGATGGGGTGCGCGAGCTCCCGCTGCCACCGCTCCAGGTCGAGCTGCGGATGCGTGGCCCGCAGCTGCCGCCATTGACCATGATCGCGCGAGCGCTCGCACCGCTGCCGTTCCAGATCTCCGAGCACGAGGTGTCCGACGACTGGCGCGAGCGGCGCCTCGCCGAGTACCGGGCCGAGCCGATCGGCGGGCGGTTGGTCGTGCGCCCGCCGTGGGCGCCAGCGCCGGCCGGCGGTCTGATGGACATCGTGCTGGCGGAGGGCAGCGCCTTCGGCGTCGGCACCCATCCGACCACCCGGACCTGCCTCGAGCTGCTGCTCGATCTGCCGGCAGCGGGGTCGTTCGCCGACCTCGGGTGTGGCAGCGGCGTGCTCGCCATCCTCGCCGCCCGGCTCGGCTGGGCGCCGGTGACGGCGGTGGACGTGCAGCCGGCCAGCGTCGTCGCCGCCGGGGACAACGCCGCCGCCAACGGAGTCGAGATCGAGGTCGGCGCCCGCGATCTGAGCCGCGACCTCGCGCCCGGGGCGATGGGGTTTGCCGCCAACGTGCCGGCTGAGGTCCACGTCGCGGTCGCCGCCGGGTGGGAGGGCGCGGCGGTGCCGGCGGTGGGGCTGGTCAGCGGCTTCGGGCCCGCGCAGGCGCAGCTGGTCCTCGACGCGTACGCGGCGATCGGGCTGCGGGAGGCCGCCCGGCACGTCGCCCACGGATGGGTCGTGGCGGTAGTGACGCGCGACTGATGGCGCGTCCGGCCGGCTGACCGGCCACCAGCCGCGCCGGGGCCCG
>DATCFW010000520.1:0-4013 GCA_036509295.1 Solirubrobacteraceae bacterium
GTCATCCAGGGCACGGTCGTCTCCGCCGAGCACGTCTCGCGCGACGAGAGCCGGCCGCCGCTCAACCTCAAGGAGTTCATCCGCGAGCTGGCGCCGACGCCCGTCGTCGTCGGAGGCTGCGCCTCGTATCACACCGGTCTGCACCTGATGCGCACCGGCGCCGCCGGCGTGCTCGTCGGGGTCGGCCCGGGAGCGATCTGCACCACGCGCGGCGTGCTCGGGATCGGTGTGCCCCAGGCCACGGCCATCGCCGACGTCGCCGCCGCCCGCTCGCAGCACATGCTCGAGACTGGCGATTACGTCAAGGTGGTCGCCGACGGTGGGATGCGCAACGGCGGTGACATCGCCAAGGCGATCGCCTGCGGCGCGGACGCGGTGATGCTTGGCTCGGCGCTCGCTCGGGCCTACGAGGCGCCCGGCCGGGGCTACAACTGGGGCATGGCCACGTTCCACCCGACGCTGCCGCGCGGCACGCGGGTCGCCACCAAGCAGAACGGCACCCTTGAGGAGATCATGAAGGGCCCGGCGCGCGAGAACGACGGGACGTTCAACCTGATGGGGGGCCTCAGCACGTCGATGGCGACCTGCGGCTACCGGGACATCGCCGAGTTCAACCGGGCCGAGCTGATGGTCGCGCCCTCGCTGCAGACGGAGGGCAAGCACCTCCAGCGCGAGCAGGGTGTGGGCATGGGAGCTGGCAGCCGTGGCTCGGCCGTGGGTGTCGCCGATTAGGTTGCCGCAGCAAGCCGTCAGCTCCGATTCGGCCGCGGCGGGCCTGGCGGCTCTCGAGGAGTCGGCCGAGATCCGCGGCGCGCCGGCCGACGACGGACTGGACGATGTGCGCGCGGCCACCGACGAGGTGGTGGTACTGGACTACGGCGGTCAGTACTCGCAGCTGATCGCCCGTCGGGTGCGCGAATGCGGGGTGTTCTCGGAGCTGCTGCCCTATCACGTCGGCGCCGCCGAGGTGGCCCGCCGCCGTCCCAAGGGCGTGATTCTCTCGGGCGGCCCCGCGTCGGTCTACGCCGACGGCGCGCCGCCGCTCGAGCCGGCGTTGCTCGAGCTCGGCATTCCGGTGCTGGGCATCTGCTACGGGATGCAGCTCCTCGCGCTCGCGCTCGGCGGCCGGGTGGAAGGGGCCGAGGTGGGCGAGTTCGGCCGCTCGCAGCTGACCGTGGCCGAGCCCGGGCGGTTACTGCGCGGCACCCCCGCCGAGCAGACCTGCTGGATGTCGCATCGCGACACGGTGTTCGCGCCCCCGCCGGGGTTCACGGCGCTGGCAGCCTCGACGGCGTCGCCGGTGGCGGCGTTCGAATCGATCGAGCGCGACGTGTACGGGATCCAGTTTCACCCCGAGGTGGTCCACACCCCCTACGGCCACCAGGTGCTCACCAACTTCCTGTCCGACGTCTGCGGGTGTGACCGCGGCTGGAGCGCCGCCTCGGTGATCGAGGATCAGATCGAGCGGATCGCGGCGCAGGTCGGTGACGGACGCGCCATCTGCGGGCTGTCGGGCGGTGTGGACTCGAGCGTCGCGGCCCTGCTTGTGCACCGGGCGATCGGGGACCGCCTCACCTGCGTCTTCGTCGATCACGGGCTGATGCGCAAGAACGAGGGCGAGCAGGTCGTGTCGGCGTTCCGGGACCATTTCAAGGTCCCGCTGGTGGCGGTGAACGCATCGGACCGGTTCCTCGCCCGGCTCGCCGGGGTGAGCGACCCCGAGCGCAAGCGCAAGATCATCGGCGCCGAGTTCATCCGCGTGTTCGAGGAGGAGGCGGCCAAGCTCGACGACGTCCAGTTCCTCGTCCAGGGCACGCTGTACTCGGACGTGATCGAGTCGGGCGGCGGGACGGGGGCGGCGACGATCAAGTCCCATCACAACGTCGGCGGGCTGCCCGAGGATCTCGAGTTCGCATTGGTGGAGCCGCTGCGGGCGCTGTTCAAGGACGAGGTCCGCGCCGTCGGCGCCGAGCTCGGCCTGCCCGAGCGACTGGTGTGGCGCCAGCCGTTCCCCGGCCCGGGGCTGGCAATCCGCGTTGTCGGCGGCGAGGCGACCCGCGAGCGGCTCGACATCCTGCGCGAGGCCGACGCGATCCTCCAGGACGAGATCCGCAAGGCCGGGCTGTACCGGGACCTGTGGCAGTCGTTCTGCGTGCTGCCGGACATCCGCACCGTCGGGGTGCAGGGTGACGAACGGACCTACGGCCACGTCATCGCGATCCGCGCCGTGACCAGCGATGACGCCATGACCGCCGACTGGGCCCGGCTGCCCTATGACCTGCTCGAGCAGATCGCCTCGCGAATGATCAACGAGATCCGCCCGGTGGGCCGAGTGGTGCTCGACATCACCAGCAAGCCGCCGGGAACGATCGAGTGGGAGTAGCCACTGGTGGTCCCGGCCGCGACCACTAAGAGTGGCGCTCGCCGCTGATCTCCGGCGCCCAGGCGATGATCTCGTCCACGTACGGGCCGAGATCATCGGGCAGCTCCGTGCGGGCAAACCAGCGAGCGGTGGCCAGCTCTCCGAGGTCGAGCCGCAGGTCGGGGTCTGACAGCTCGACGCGGAAGCAGTGGATCGTGTCGTGCCGGCGGTCAAGCCGGCCGTGGAGCTCTCCGATCGGGGCCCAGTCGGCACCGTCGAGCCCGAGCTCCTCGCTCATCTCCCGGCGCGCCGCCGCCAACGGGGACTCGCGCCGCTTCATCGAGCCGCCGGGAACATCCCACGATCGCCGCCCGTAGGTGTGGCGGACGAGCAATACCCGATCGCGATCGGTGACGACGCACTTGACGCCCCGCTTGGTGGGGCGGGTGATGAACCAGAACACCTGCAGCAGCCGGAAGGCGATGCGGTAGCCGAGCCGGCGAAGTGTCAGCGTCGCGGACACACCAATAGGGTACGAGCAGGCGATTGATCAGTCGTGAGCCCGTGAAGGCCAGCGGCGTGAGCCTCACGGGGCACGCGTCCATGCACTGCGTCCGGGATTGACTATCATCGTCGCGAGCCGCGCGAAGCTACGCGCGGCATTGTGCGTGCCATGAAGACCTACGTAGCCAAACCAACTGACCGCGAGCGCCACTGGCTGGTCGTCGACGCCGACGGTAAGACCCTCGGCCGTCTGGCGACGCAGATCGCCGACGCGCTGCGGGGCAAGCGCAAGCCGACGTACACCCCGCACTGCGACACCGGTGACTTCGTGATCGTCGTCAACGCCGAGAAGATCGCGGTCACGGGTAAGAAGCTCACCGACAAGATGTATTACCGCCACTCGGGCTACCCGGGCGGACTGAAGAGCCGCTCGCTGGCCGAGATGCTGGATCGCCGCCCCGAGGAGGTCATCCGCCTCGCCGTCAAGGGCATGCTTCCGCGCAATCGCCTCGCTCGCAAGCAGATCACCAAGCTCAAGGTCTACGCCGGTCCCGATCATCCGCACGCCGCCCAGCAGCCGCAACCGATGGAGATCTCGCAGTGAGCGATGTAGAGCAGCCCGAGGACGAGCAGCGTCCCGACGACGTCGAAGAGGCCGCCGCGGACTCCGTTCCGGCCGAGACCGCCGAAGAGTCCGCTGAGGCGCCCGAGCCGGCCCCGGTGAGCGAGCCGGCCGCGGAGCCGGTGGCCGAGGCCGCCGACGACACACCGGCCGAGGACGCCCCCGCCGCCGAGCCGGTGGCCGAGGACGTCCCCGCCGCCGAGCCGGTGGCCGAGGACGCCCCCGCCGCGGAGCCGGTGGTCGAGACCGCGGAGCCCGCCGAGGCGACGCCCGCTGCCCAGAGCACCGAGCCACCGGCCGCCGAGCCGGCACCGACGCCCGCGCCGTCCGCGCAGGCCGACGAGGACGAGGACGAGGTGGAGCTCTCGCCCCGTCAGCGTCCCGAGATCCCCGGCGCCGACCTGATCCCGGACCTCGTCTCGGAATCCGACGACTTCCTCGACGCCGAGACCCGCGCCGCTGCCGAGGCCGAGGCCGAGGCCGCCGCGGCCCGCGCGCAGCAGGAGGACTCCGACGCGGAGTCCC
>DATCFW010000521.1:0-3159 GCA_036509295.1 Solirubrobacteraceae bacterium
GCGCAGCTCGGCGAACTCCGACGACGGGTAACGGCCGTCGAGCATGTCGAGCACGTTCTCCAGTTGGGTGCGCGGCAGGTCGGCGTAAGAGTGAGTCCGGGTGACGAGCGCGAAGAGATCATCGACGGAGACTGTGCCGCCCCCCCGCGCCCCATCCACCATCCCGGCCGCCCGTGCCCCGCCGGGCACGACCGTTTGCTCCGGGGCGGCGGCGGCGATCGCCACGATCTGCTGGGCGAGCACGTCGAGGGCGTTGCGCGGCACGACGGTCGTCTCGATCTTCGCCTCGCGCATCCGGCGCGCCACCACCGCGCACTCGAGCAAGTCGGCGCGGAACTTGGGGAAGATCCGCCCGCGGCTCACGTCACCCACCGAGTGGCCGGCGCGGCCGATGCGCTGCAGCCCGCGCGCCACCGACTTCGGCGACTCGACCTGGATCACCAGGTCCACGGCGCCCATGTCGATCCCCAGCTCGAGGCTGGAGGTGGCGACCAGGCACGGCAACTCCCCGGCCTTGAGCAGCTCCTCGACCACCGTGCGCTCCTCGCGGGCCAGCGAGCCGTGGTGGGAGCGAGCCAGCGGCTCGCCGGCGAGGTCGTTGAGGCGGAGCGCCAGCCGCTCGGCGCCGCGGCGGTTGTTGACGAACAGGATGGTGGACTTGTGGGCCTTGATCAGCGCGACCAGCTCGGGATAGATCGCCGGCCAGATCGAGCGGCGGGTCGCCTCGCCGCCGGCGAGCGGGTCCAGTTCGATCCCGGCCACCCCCGGAGTGGCATCGGGCTCGACCATCGAGTCGACCGGGACGTGGATCTTCAGATCCAGCTCCTTGCGCACCCCGGTGTCGACGATGCGGCACTGACGGCGCGGCCCGACCATGAACCGGCCGACCTCCTCGAGCGGATTCTGCGTCGCCGACAAGCCGATCCGCTGCACGTCGGTGCCGGCCGCCTGGGTCAACCGTTCGAGCGTGAGGGCCAGGTGGGCGCCGCGCTTGGTCGAGGCGACGGCATGGATCTCATCGACGATGCACCAACGCGCGCCCGCGAACAACCTTTGCGCCTGGCCGGTGAGCATCAGGTACAGGGACTCTGGCGTGGTGATGAGGATGTCAGGCGCCTCGCGGAGCATCTGCCGGCGCTCCTTCTGCGGGGTGTCGCCGGTACGCACCGCCACCCGGAGGTCAGCGCCGATCCCGCGTAGCGGCGTGCGCAGGTTGCGATCGATGTCGTAGGACAGCGCCTTCAGCGGCGAAACGTAGACGAGGCTGATCCGGCGATCGCGCGCGGAAATTCGGTCCCGCCCACCCGGCTGGTGCGCGAGCTGGTCGATCGCGTACAGGAACGCCGCCAGCGTCTTGCCCGACCCGGTCGGCGCCGAGATGAGGACATGCTCGCCCGAGGCGATCGCCGGCCACGCCTGGGTCTGAGCCTCGGTCGGCCCGGCGAACGCCGCTGTGAACCACTCGCGCGTGCGATCGCTGAAAGCCTCGAGGGACACCCTTCTGAATCTACTCCGGGTCCATGAACGCCACCGGGACCGATAGGCCGGCGTCGCGGCTCAGGCCGGCGATGTGCCGACCCGGCTGAACGGCCTCACGGACCTCGCCCACGAGCGGACTGAACTGGTCGCGCAACGCGGCCAGATCGGGGACGATCACCACGAGCCCCCAGAACCGCGCCGGACCCGGGGGCGCCTTCACCGCCTCCACGAGCTCGAGGATCGCCGGACCGAGGCGGCGGAACCCTTGGCGCAACCCGCCGGCGGTCAACTGCACGCGCCGCAGCGGGATGCCGGCGGCGTCCAGCGCGGCGGCGGTCCGGTCGAAGTCCGGCGTGGTGACCACCACCTGGTCGATCCCGACCGCGCCGTTCGGGTGGCGCCCCGCCGGCCCGCGCCCGGGCGCGGGCTCGCGCTCGGATCCGGGCTCGGGCTCGGCGGTGATGGCGGTCACCAGTCCGTCCAGGTCGACGTCATCGGCGATGCCGCGCAGCGTCCAGCCGGTGATCCCGCGGCCGGCGGCGCCGAACGACAGCTCGATCCCGCCGATGACCACCCGGCCGTCGTTCACCGCAAACCCGAGCCGCTCCCACCGCTCGGGGGCATCGGCGATCTCCAGCCCCGCCAGCGCGGGGCGACGCGGGGCGGCGGCCGGGCTCACCCAACCGTCACGACGAGCTTGCCGCGAGGATGCCCGGTCTCGCTGATCCGGTGCGCCTCGCCGATGTCGGCCAGCGGGAACGTCCGGGCGACCGGGATCGAGAGGCGCCCGGCCGCGATCAGCTCGATCGCGTCCCGGAGCGCGCCCCACGCGCGATTGGCGTCGGACCCGCCGCTGAACGCCACCCCGGTCTGCTCCGCCCCGGGGTAGTCGGCGATCGTGACGACGTGCTCGGGCGAGCCGGTGAGCTCCACCAGCGCCGGTAGGGCGCCGCCGCCGGCGGCGTCCAGGGCGCGGTCGATGACCGGGTCCCGCCCGGCAGCCAGAGCGCGCACGCGCTCCACCAGCCCGTCACCGTAGGTGGTCGGCTCGGCGCCGAACGAGCGCAGATACTCGGCGTTGGCGGCGCTTGCGGTGCCGATCACCCGCGCCCCGCGCGCGCGGGCGAATTGCACGGCGGCGATACCGACGCTGCCCGAGGCGCCGTTGATGAGCAGCGTCTGGCCGGCGCCGACCTCCAGCAGGTCAAGCGTGCGCTCCGCCGTCTCCACCGCCACGGGTAGTGCCGCCGCGGCCACGAAGTCCAGCCCGGGCGGGATCGGCGCGTAGAAACTCGTCAGCGCGAGCTCGGCCGCCGCCTGCGCGGCGCTGCCGAACACCTCGTCACCGACCGCGACATCGGTCACGCCCGCGCCGAGTGCGTCGACGATCCCCGCGATCTCGACGCCGGTGCGGCGCGGCAGGTCGCCGCCCATGGCGCCGCTGCGGACCTTCCAATCGATCGGGTTGATGCCGACCGCGCGGACGCGGACGCGGATCTGACCGGCCTCCGGCTGCGGATCTGGGAGGTCGACCAGCTGCAGCACCTCGGGCCCGCCGTACTCGGTGAACTGAATGCCCTTCATGATCTGACTCCCGCGTCGTGGTCGGTGGCTCTACGTTACGAACCCGCCGCCAGCTCCCGCGCTCGGCTCAGCACCGCGTCGAGCATCGGCTCGGTC
>DATCFW010000522.1:0-2040 GCA_036509295.1 Solirubrobacteraceae bacterium
TGGCCACGCTGATCCCCGACCGCACCGAACGGACACTCAGACCGGTCCCGCAGGTCATCGCCCACGAGGTGGTGCGTCCGCGCCAGACCAAGCGCTGGATGGACTGGGTGCTCACCACCGATCACAAGAAGATCGGGATCATGTACCTGGTCCTCACGTTCGTCTTCTTCGGCATGGGCGGCGTCGAGGCGCTGATGATGCGCCTGCAGCTCAGCGTGCCGAACAACACGCTGCTCACCTCCGAGCACTACAACGAGCTGCTGACGATGCACGGGACGACGATGATCTTCCTGTTCGTCGTGCCGGTGATGGCCGGGTTCGGGAACTACTTCCTGCCGCTGATGATCGGCGCCCGGGACATGGCGTTCCCTCGCCTCAACGCGCTCTCGTTCTGGCTGCTGGCCTTCGGCGGCGTCGTCTTCTACGCGACGCTGTTCTGGCACCCGCCGAGCGCCGGCTGGTGGAGCTATCCGCCGCTGTCGGAGTCGCTGTACTCGCCCAGCGGCGGCCAGGACGCCTGGATCTTCCTCATCCACATCACCGGCATCTCGTCGCTGGTCGGCGCCATCAACTTCTACGCCACGATCGTCAACATGCGGGCGCCGGGCATGTCGTGGAATCGCCTGCCGCTGTTCGTGTGGGGGCTGCTGGTCTACGCCGTGCTGCTGATCATCGCGCTGCCGGTGGTCGCCGCGGCGGTCACCATGCTGCTCACCGACCGCCACTTCGGCACCCACTTCTTTGACCCCACCGCGCACGGGTCCCCGGTTCTGTGGCAGCACTTGTTCTGGTTCTTCGGCCACCCCGAGGTCTACATCATGATCCTGCCCGGGTTCGGGATCATCTCCGAGGTCATCCCGGTGTTCAGCCGCAAGCCGATCTTCGGCTACAAGGCAATCGCCGCGTCGACGGCGGTGATCGCCTTCCTGGCGACGCTCGTCTGGGCGCATCACATGTTCGCCTCGCCGGTGCCGATCGTCGTGCTCGGCTTCTTCATGCTGAGCTCGTTTTTGATCGGGATACCGACGGGGGTCAAGATCTTCAACTGGATCGCCACCCTGTGGCGGGGCTCGCTCGTGATGACGACCGCGCTGTGGTTCGCGGTGGGCTTCATCGCCATCTTCGTGGTCGGCGGGATCACCGGGATCTTCCTGGCCGTCTTCCCGGTCGATTGGCAGCTCAACGACACCTACTTCGTGGTCGCGCACTTCCACTACGTGTTGATGGGCGGCTCCGTGTTCACCGTGTTCTCCGGGATCTACTACTGGTTCCCGAAGATGACCGGCCGGATGCTGGACGAACGGCTCGGCAAGACGTCGTTCTGGGTGATGTTCTTCGGCTTTAACGCCACGTTCTTCGTCCAGCACGCGCTCGGCCTGTCCGGGATGCCGCGGCGGATCTACACGTACGCGCCCGGTCTCGGCTGGTCGACCTACAACTTGATCTCCACGATCGGATCGTTCATCCTCGGCATCGGCGTGCTGCTGACGATCGTCAACGTCGCCCGTAGCCTGAAGGTCGGCAAGATCGCGGGACCGGATCCGTGGAAGGGCAACACCCTGGAGTGGTTCACATCCTCCCCGCCACCCGTCAACAACTTCGACGAGATCCCCCGCGTGCGCTCGGTCGAGCCGATGCGCGACATCCGTCGTCAGATCGAGCGTCAGACCGGCGTGATCCAGAAGACGGGCGGCAGCGAGCAGTTCACCCGGTCCTCGGGATGACCCACGGAGTCGGCGTCCCCGCCCAGCGGGCCGGAGCGAGGCGCCGGGCGGCATGACGGCGCAGACCGCCACGCCATCGGCGTCCGCATCGCTGCGCCGCCGCCAGCTCGTCGCTGACTACGTCGACCTGACCAAGCCCAAGGTCCAGTCGCTGCTGCTGTTCACGACGGTGGCGACGATGGAGATCGCCGGGAACCCGTCGGTGAGCCGCGTGGCCCTCACCTGCCTCGGTGGCTACCTGTCGGCGGGCGGTGCCGGGGCGGTCAACCACTACTGGGATCGCGACATCGACGCCCGCATGCGCCGGACCGCCAAC
>DATCFW010000523.1:0-2883 GCA_036509295.1 Solirubrobacteraceae bacterium
CGCTCAGCGGCGGTGATCGCCAATCACCACAATCTGCTGCTGGGGCTGCCCGGCCGCGGTGCCGAGCTGACGGCCGCCGACCGCGTGCGGCTGACGCGCGGCTGACGCGCGCTGACCTCCCTGCTCTCAGTCCCTGTCCAGGTGGCGCGGCTCCGAGAACACCCTGCCCACCATCGGCGCGAAGGCGTCGATCGGCAGGGTCTCATAGCCGGGGTCGAAGCAGTTCTCGTCGTATTTCGCGCAGAACTCGGCGCAGTCGTCGAACCATTCATGGCCGCGGTAGCGCTCACGGGCGTTCACGTCGTCCCCTGACCGGCTTCCGTAGTGGTACATCTGGAACACCGCATGGTGCTCGACGATCCAGCACAGCCGGGGAGGGAGGAAGGGCCGCATCACCGCCGCCGTCATCTCGCCGTGAGTGTGGGGAGCCAGTTCGTCGCCGATGTCGTGCACCAGCGCCGCGACCACGTACTCCTCGTCGCGGCCGTCTCGCAGCGCTCGGGTCGCCGACTGCAACGAGTGCTCGCAGCGATCGACGCGGTAGCCGGTGAACGAGCCTCGCAGCGCCTCCACCGAGCCGATGATCCGCTCGGGCAGCCGCTCGTTGAACCGCGCCTCGAGGCGCGCGAGCAGCGCGTAGTCCTCGGGCGTGCCTTGGCCCATGGACTTGAAGCTGACGGTCTCCATGCGCCTCCCTCCGCATCATCCTGACTTTGTGATCAGTTGATGTACATTACGCCGACCGTCAAGGGCCGGGACCGGCCGCCGCCAAAGAAAGGATCCTCGTGAGCACAACCCCGACAGCGCCATCGGAGCTGACCGATGAGCAGCTCGCGCTCCAGGCGCGCGCGCGGGAGTTCGTCGAGCGGGTGCTGAGGCCGCTGGAGCAGGCCGCCGAGAGCGCCGACGGCCGCCTCCCCGACGAGACGGTGGCGGAGATCAAGCGCGAGGCGATCGTCGCTCGCCTGCACGGCGGCCGGGTGCCCGTCGAGATGGGTGGCCAGGCCTGGTCGATGCTTGAGTGGTTCCTGGTGAACGAGCAGTTTGGGCGGGTGACCAACGGCGTGCACTGGCACGTTCCGAACGTCTACAACGTGTGGGAGGCGGCCACTCCCGAGCAGGCGCAGCGCTGGGTCGTTCCGGCACTGCGCGGCGAGGGCGGCGACGCCTACGCCGTCACCGAGGCCGACGCAGGCTCCGACGCCTCCGGGATCGCCACGACGGCGATCACGACCGACGCGGGCTGGCGGATCAACGGCGAGAAGTGGTTCGTCACCTCCGGCGACGTGGCCCGGGTGCTGATCGTGATGGCCAACGTGATCGACGGCGCGGATCGCCGGCCGACGCTGTTCCTGGTCGAACCGCAGGCGCCGGGCGTCGAGTTCGTCGACGACCCCCGCTACACCCACAACTACCCCCACGGACATCCCACGATCCGCTTCACCGACGTCGAGGTGGACCGCGACGCGGTGATCGGCGGGGTCGGGGACGGTGACGACCTGCAGCGGCGGTGGTTCACTGAGGAGCGGCTCGGGATCGCCACCCATGGCCTCGGCGCGATGTGGCGGCTGCTTGACGAGACGACGGCGTGGGCGCTGACGCGCGAGCAGGGGGGACGCCGGATCATGGACTACCAGGGGATCTCGTTCCCGCTGGCCGACTCGGCGACCGATGCCACCCTCGGCCGGCTGCTCGCGCTCCAGGTGTGCGCGATGGTCGACGCGCAGGCCGATCCGAAGCTCATCCACGCCAAGGCGGCGATGGCCAAGCTGTTCGTCTCCGAGGCGGCCGGCCGGTGCGCCGACCGTGCCGTTCAGGCGTTCGGCGGGCGCGGCTACCTGCGCTCCAACGTCGCCGAGCGGTTCCTGCGCGAGCTGCGAGTGGACCGCATCTGGGAGGGCACCAGCGAGATCCAGCGGCTCATCATCGCCCGCGCGCTCGAGCGCCGCGGGGTGGAGGCGACGATCCATTGACGATCACCCAGCCGCCCGGGCCGCCCGGGCCGCCCGGGCCGCCCGTGCCGCCCGTCCCGCCCGTCCCGCCCGTGCCGCCCGTGCCGGCCGGGGCGCAGCGCGCGCCCGGCCGGGATCTGACCCGCCTCATGCGGCCGGCGTCGATCGCCGTGGTCGGCGCGACCGACCGGCCCGGCAGCTACGCCGCCGAGACGCTGCTCAACCTCGAGCTGATCGGGTTCCCCGGGCCGGTGTGGGGCGTCAACCCCCGGCGCACCGAGGTGCTCGGCCGTCCGTGCGTGTCGACGGTGACCGATCTGCCCGAGCCGGTCGACGTGGTCGTGGTGGCGATCCCCGCCGCCGGGGTGGCGGCGGCGATCGATCAGGCCGGCGCCCGCGGCTGCGGCGGCGCCGTCGTGTTCAGCGCCGGCTTTGACGAGGTGCCGTCGGGGCGCGAGCATCACCGCGAGCTCGTCGCCGCTGCCGCGCGGCACGACTTGCCGGTGTGCGGGCCCAACTGCAACGGGATCGTCTCGCCCCATTCGCGGATCGCGCTGTGGGGCGACGCCCTGGAGGTCACGGAATACGATCCCGCCCACCCCGCGGTGGCGCTCGTGTCCCAGAGCGGGAACGTCGCCGTCAACGCGCTCGCCACCCGGCGGGGCCTGCGCTTGCACACCGTGATCGCGAGCGGCAACCAAGCGGTGCTGTCGGCCGCCGACTACCTCGAGTTCCTCGCCGGGCAGGCCGGAGTCGGGGCGATCGCGCTGTATCTCGAGGACGATGGGAGCCCGCGCCTGGTCGACGGCCTGGCCGCCTGCGCCGACGCCGGGACGCCGGTCGTGGTGCTCAAGGTCGGCCGCTCGGCGGCGGGCGCCCGGGCCGCCGCCGCCCACAGCGGCGCGCTGGCCGGTGATCAGCGGGTGTTCCG
>DATCFW010000524.1:0-2490 GCA_036509295.1 Solirubrobacteraceae bacterium
CCCGGCGGCCTCGAGGAGCCGGCCGGGCCAGCGCCCCCGCGGCCGGCGGCCGGCAACGGTGCGCTCGAGGCGAGGGTGGCGGCGCTCGAAGCCGACGTGGCCGCGCTGCGGGCCGAGCTGTCCGATCTGCTCTCGTGAACGGTCGGGTCGGCAGCTAACTGATTCCGCGCCGCCGCGACAGCGGCTGCGCCCACTCGCCGCGGTCAGGTCGGCAGGGCGAGCCCGATCACGTACAGCGCGCCGCCGACGATCACTCCGGCGAGCGTCATCTCCAGCCCGGCTGACCACCACGAGCGCAGCGTCACCAGCGACTTGGCCGCCCCGACGAGGAAGTGGGCCACCAGCGACACGACCGCCGCCGCGACGATCGCCACCGTGCCGGTGGTGATCATGAACGGGATCACCGGGATGATCGCGCCGATGCCGGTCGAGATGCCGGCGGCGACGGCCGCCTGACCGGCGTTGCCGTGAGCGTTGACGGCGACGCCGAACTCCTCGGCGGCGAGCGCCTGGAGCATCGCGTCGGGATTCCGGGACATCTGCTCGGCCATCTGATCGGCGGTCCGTTCGTCGACGCCCTTGAGCTGGTAGAAGAGCGACAGCTCCTCCTTCTCCTCCTCGGGGTGCTCGGTGATCTCCTGGCGCTCGCGGGACAGGTTGGCCTCGGCCACCTCGGCCTCGGACCGCTCGGCGAGAAAGGCGCCGGTCGCCATCGACAGCGCCGACGCGATCGCGCCGGCCAGCCCGGCGGTGAGCACCGCGTTGGAACCGCCGGTGGCCCCGGCGACCCCGGCGACGATGCCGAACACGGCGGCCAGCCCGTCGTTGGCGCCATAGATCGCCCCCGAGATCCAGCTGCCGCCCGTGCGGTGCCATTTCTCCCGCCCGAGGATCCGGTCGAGCCGGGCCTGGGGAAGGTTGCTCGAACCCACCCCGACCGGTGGCGCGACGACGGCGGGCGGTGACGGGGCCCCCTCGGCGCGGGGATCGGAGCTGCCACCGGCTCGCATCTCGGACACCGCCATCGAGTGCGAGCGCTCCTCCTTGCGGATCTCGCGTAGCAACTGGTCGGTGGTGGGATCGCCAGTGGAGCGCTTGTACAGGTCGTCGACCTCCTCGTCCTCGGCCGCCTCGCGCGCCGCCAGCAGCCGGTCGATCGGGGCCACCCGCGCCTGCATCCGCAGCCACAACGGTACGCGGACGGTGCCCGGGTCGGGGATCGCGATGCCCAGCTCGCCCATCCGCTGCTCGAGCCGCGACCGGTGACCGCCCTCGGCCTCGGCCATCCGGCGCATGATCTCGGCCTCCCGCGGCTCCAGGCGCCGGGAGATCAGCCCGTACACGGCTCCGGCGAGGATCTCACCCCGCCATGCGGTCAGCAGGCGCTGCGAGACCTCGGCGGGCGGCGCGGGCATCTGGGGCAGCCTAGTACCCGCGTCCGGACCGGTAGCGTCTGAGCCGATGACGGACCGTGCCGAGATCGTCTTCTCTGCGGGTCGGGTCGACTCCGGTGACGGGGCGACCCTGGCCCAGGCGATGCGCGACGAGATCGCGATCATGTACGACGGCCTGGAACTCGACGGCGACTCGATGCCCCGCGCCGGCGCCGCCGAGCTCAGTCCCCCGGGCGGCGCCTTCGTCGTCGGGTACCACGGGCTACGTCTGGCGTGCTGCGGGGGCGTCAAGCGGCTCGATGACCGCCGCTGCGAGATCAAGAAGATGTACGTCGTGCCGGAGCTGCGCGGGCGCGGCGTGGCGCGCGCGCTCCTGCACGAGCTGGAGGGCACCGCGCGCGGGCTGGGCTACGCGATCGCCCGGCTGGACACCGGACCCAAGCAGCTCAACGCCCGCGGGCTGTACGAGTCCGAGGGATACGTGGAGATCGCGGACTTCAACGGCAACCCGGTGGCGGTGTACTGGGCCGAGAAGCCCTTGTAGCTCGAGTCCGGCGCGGGACGGCGCGGCGCCGGGCGCCGCGGCGGCCGGCTACAGGATGCCTATCTCCGAGTTGTCGCCGACCATGAACCGGTACGCCCGAGGCTGGCGATCCCCGCGACCGATCGTCACGTTGCGGCCGAGCAGCGAGGACTCCATCCGACCGTCGAGGTCACGGACGGTGCAGCCCGCCAGCAGGATCGAGTGCTCCACCTCGGCGTGGCTGATGACGCACCCGTCGCCGACCGCGGTGTAGGGCCCCACGTAGCTGTCGGTGAGCTGCGCGCCGGCGCCGATGATCGTCGGCCCGCGGACGGTGGTGCGCTCGAGCCGGGCGCCGGGCTCGACGACCACCCGGCCGTCGATCTGGGAGTCGATCAGCTCGCCCTCGATGCGGGTATCGATCGTGTCGAGCACGAGGCGGTTGGCGGCGAGCATATCCTCGAGGCGTCCGGTGTCCTTCCACCAGCCCTTGACGATGTGCGGGTCGACCCGCAGGCCGTCGTCGACGAGGCGCTGGATCGCGTCGGTGATCTCCAGCTCGCCGCGCGGTGA
>DATCFW010000525.1:0-5125 GCA_036509295.1 Solirubrobacteraceae bacterium
CCACGAATGCCGGGGCGCCCTCGATCAGGTAGGCCACGAGGAACGCGGTGGGATCGAGCAGGCCCGCGGCTGCGAGCCGGTCTCGGTTCTCGGGCCGTCCGACCACCGCCTGGGCCAGGTGGGGGCGCCCGATCGAACGTCCCGCCTCGGTTCGCCGGGCCAGCATCTCCGTGTCCACTCGCCAGCCCAGCCCCTCCAGCGCCTCGATCATCGCGGCGGCACGCCGCTCGCGGTCCCCCCGTGACCGGGCGAGCGCCGCGACGAGCGCCGGATCGACGGGATCGATCAGGTATCCGAGGATGTGGAGGTCCTGACGGCCGTCGAACAGCGCGCTGATCTCCGTCGCCGCGACCAGGTCGATCCCGGCCCCGGCGGCGGCTCGCGCCGCCTCGGCGACGCCCGCGGCCGTGTCGTGATCGGTGAGGGCGAGCAGTTGCACCCCCGCGCTTGCTGCCGCCGCCACCACCTCGGCCGCCGGTAGGGCGCCGTCGGAGTGCAGCGAGTGGCTCTGCAGATCGAACGTGGGCGGGGGGGCGGCGGCGCTCACGTCCCCGAGCGTATCGACCCGTCGGGCTCGAGCGGGTGAGGTCCTGACTGCGCCGCCCGGCCTAATCGGGAGCCGGCCTCGCCTACGGGAGGTGGTAGGTGAGGATCACGGTGCCGGTCGGCAGCGATCTGACGTCCACGAGCTTCAGCGCCGCCGCGTCACCCTCCCCGGCGAACAGCTGCTTGCCGCTGCCGAGCACGACCGGGAACACCATCAACCGGTACTCGTCGGCGAGGCCGTGAACGAGGAGGTCCCGGACCAGGGTGGCGCTCCCCGCGACCAGGATGTCCCCGCCGTCCTGCTGCTTGAGCGCCGTCACCTCTGACATCAGATCTCCGCGCAGGATCGTGGAGTTGCTCCAGTCGGCGTGCTCGAGCTCCATCACGCCGTCCAGGGACAGGAACTCGGTCACCACTATCCGCCGCATCGCCACCTCCCCTTGCTCGTTTGACTTGGCCGTACGGTGATGCGTCGGACGACGGCAGCCGCAATCGACACGAACATAGTGCTCGGTGAACGCCCGGGCGCAATCGCGCCTCGCCCCCTCGCGGGCGTTCGCCGCGCCGGCCTGACGGCGACGCGTCAGGCGCGGGCGATGGCGCCCGCGCGGCTCGAGCGGGGCAGCGGGAGGCGGCGCAGCGCCAGCAGGCCGCCAACGCCGACGAGCAGCGCGGTGGCGGCGCCGAGCCCGAGGCCGGCGCGCGGTCCGACCGCGGCCATGGTCGCGCCGACGAGCGGGCCGCCGATCGGCGTCGAGCCCTGGAAGGCCACGAACCAGAAGGACATGACCCGGCCTCGCATCTCGGGTGCCGCGTTGAGCTGCAGCGTCGAGTTGCCGGTGGACATGAAGGAGATGCTGCCGGCGCCGACCACGGCGAGCGCGATCAGCTCGAACGCGAGGGTGGGCGCGAGCGTCGCCAGGACCATCGCCGCCCCGAAGCCGAACGCCGCCACCACCAGCGGCCGCAGGCCGGTCGTGCCGCGAGCGGCGACGAACAGCCCGCCGGCGACGGCGCCGACACCCATCGCCGCGGTCATGAAGCCGAAGCCGGTCGCGCCGACGCGCAGGCCGCGATCGGCCATCACCGGGAGCGACACCTGGAACTCGTAGGTGAGGCAGCCGACCAGGCCCATCATCACCAGCGGCACCGCGAGCGCCGGGGTCGAGCGGATGTAGCGCAGACCCTCGCGCAGCTGGCCCCGGGCCCGCGGGGTCGGGGTCACCGGGGAAAGCTGGGAACCGTTCATCGTCGTCAGCGAGAACACGACCGCGACGAAGCTGCCCGCGTTGGCCAGGAAGCAGACGCCGGTGCCGACGGTCGCGATGAGGATCCCGGCGACGGCCGGCCCAATCGAGCGGGCGACATTGACGAGCACCGAGTTGAGGCTGACCGCGTTGCGCAGGTGCTCGGAACCGACGAGCTCCATCATGAACGACTGCCGCGCCGGGTTCTCGAACGCGTTGTTGAGGCCCAGCATGACGGCCAGCACGCCGATCTCCCACACCGTGACCATGCCGGTCACCGTCAGCAGACCGAGCGCCAGCGCCTGGAGCCCCATCACCGACTGCAGGGCGATCATCAGCCGCCGCTTGTCGACGCGATCGGCGATCACTCCACCGTAGGGGCCGAGCAGGAGCACCGGGAGGGTCTGCAGCGCGACGATCACCCCGAGCGCGGTGCTGGAGTGCGTGAGCTGCAGGACGAGCCAGCTCTGCGCCGTCATCTGCATCCAGGTGCCGGTCAGGGAGATCGCCTGGCCACCGTAGTAGCGGCGGTAGTTGGGAACGACGAGCGCCGCGAACGTGACCCGCCCTACCCGGACCATGCGCGTCACTGACGGCAGTCCAGCAACTGCTCGGCCAGCGCCTCGAGCGCGGGCAGCGCCTTCTCCAGCTGACGCCGGTCGGTGGCGGCGAGCTCCGCTAATGCGGCGTTGACAGCGTCGGTGCGCTCGCGGCGCATCCGCTGGGCGAGCCCGACGCCGGCGTCGGTCGCCTGGACCCACGCGGCCCGGCGGTCACCATCGTCGTTGGTCCGCTCCAGCAGGCCGGCGTCGACGAGGTCGGCGATCACCCGGGAGAGCATCGTCGGGTTCAGCGACTCGGATGCGGCGAGCGCGGAGAGCCGAATCGACCCCTCGCGGACGACGGTCAGCAGCACGGAGATCCGGGTCGGCGTGAGCCCGGCGGCCGACCCCGCGGCGGTGGTACGCAGGCGGCGTGACAGCCGGCCGATTGCGATTCGCAGCCGGGCGGCGGTGTCGAGGTCAAGGGCGACGGTCGGTGACAATGCGCTCCAAATACTTGCTTGCTGGCAAGCACTATGTTAGCACCGGCGGGCGCCGCGCGCGCCCGAGCCATTAACGTGGGCGGGCATGCCCACGCTGCTGCTGTACGGAGACACCGAACGCTCGCCCGCCATGCGCCACGAGGTGCCGGTGGCGATCGGGGATCCCTTCCTGTTCGCTGACATCTGCGGCCGGCCGGCGCTGCTGGTGAGCTGGCTCGAGCGCGATCAGGTCCTCGGCGTGCTCCCGGAGGCCGAGCTGCTCGACTTCTTCGAGCTCGGCCTGCGCGAGCTGATGGAGGATGGCCGCACGCGCCTGGAGGCCGAGCACGAGGTCGTCGTCCGCGCGGTCCGCCGGCTCGGGATCCGCGCGGCGACGATTCCATGGGACTTCCCGGTGGCGATAGCCGACCGGCTGCGCACCGACGGGGTGTCGATCGCGATCGACGACGCGTTCGTCGCCGCTCGACGTCGGGTCAAGTCGGGGTCAGAGCTCGCCGGGGTCCGCGCCGCTCAGGCCGCCGGCGACGCGGCGCTTGGCCGCGCCGCCGAGCTGCTGGCCGCCGCCTCGGTCGGCTCCGACGGACTCCTGCGCCGGCCCGACGGCGAACTGCTGCTGGCGGAGTGGGTCCGCGGCGAGCTGCGCCGGACGTGTGCCGACCACGGCGCCACCTGCCCGGCTGGCATGATCGTCGCCTCGGTCCACAACGGGCACGGCCACGATCCCGGCAGCGGCCCGCTGCCGGCCGGGCTGCCGATTGTCGTCGACGTGTTTCCCCGCCACGAGGCCACCGGGGCGTGGGGCGACAGCACCCGAACATTCGTCGCCGGGACGCCCACCCCGCAGGACGCTCAGCTGATCGCCGATCAGGAGGGCCTCGTCCGGGCCGCCCTCGAGCAGGCGCGGGAGTCGGTTGGCCCCGGCATCACCGGGCGCGAGTTGCACGCGGCCACGTGCGACCTGTTCGAAGCCGCCGGCTGGGCGACGCAGCGCACCGGCGGCGACGACGGCTTTCAGTTCTCGCTCGGCCACGGCGTCGGCCTCGAGGTCCACGAGCCGCCTGGGCTGGGGTTGTCGGGTCGCGAGCCGTTCGTCGCCGGGGACGTCGTCGCGATCGAACCGGGACTGTGGAACAAGCGGATCGGCGAGGTGCGGCTCGAGGACCTGCTGCTCGTCACCGACGCCGGCTGCGAGACGATCACGGCGTTTCCGTACGACCTCACGCCGGCCGTCTGATCGCGGCGCCGGGGTTCTCGCGCGAGCGTACGAGACGTGAGCACCGCCGACCTGGCCCTGGTCACCGCGACCCGGATGCCCAAGCCCGACCCGGAATCGGGGCTCCTGGTCCACGCGCTGGCCCAGCTTGGCGTCCGGGCGACGATCCACGCGTGGGATCAACCATGTGACTGGTCGCGGTTCGAGCTCGTCGTCTCGCGCACGCCCTGGGACTACTTTCACCGGCTCGACGAGTTCCTGGGCTGGGCGCGCGAGGTCGCCGCCGTGACCGAGCTGCTCAACCCGTTGCCGACGATCACCTGGAACGCCCACAAGTCCTATCTCCTCGATCTGGAGCGCGGGGGCGTGCCGATCGTGCCGACCGTGCTGGTCGCCCGCGGGGCCGGAGCCGGCGAGCGCGCCGCGGCGCTCGCCCGGTTCGAGGAGGCGGTGATCAAGCCGGCGGTGGCCGGCGGCGCGCTGGGCGCGCTGCGCGTCGACGCCACGATCGGCGCCGGCGTGGCCGCGGAGCATCTCGAGACGGTGCTGGCCGGCAAGGACGCGCTGGTGCAGCCCTTCATGGCCGGGATCCAGAGCGGCGGCGAGACCTCGGTCATCTTCTTCGACGGGGAGCTCAGCCACGCCATCCGCAAGGTTCCCGCCGCCGGGGAGTTCCGCGTGCATCAGCATTTCGGCGGCGTCGTCGTCGCCCACGCTCCGTCCGTGGCCGAGCTCGAGGTGGCCAGCGCGGCACTGGCGATCGCCCCGGCGCCCGCCGTCTACGCGCGCATCGACATGGTCCCGGGACCGTCCGGGCCTGTCGTCATGGAGGCGGAGCTGATCGAGCCCGAGCTGTTTCTCGGCAGCGACCCCGAGGCGCCCGGCCGGTATGCCCGTGCTCTGGCCCGCCGGTGCGGCGGCTAGTGCAGCGTTCGTAAGTCGCTTGATGGTCTGACGAGTGGCTGGGCGTGGGTGGGGGTGTCCGCCGGCCCAGCTAGTACCGGGCGTACTTGTCGGGCCGGCGGACGCGGCCAGGCGCGTCCAGACGCCGTCAGAGCGCAAGCGACTTCAGGA
>DATCFW010000526.1:0-10542 GCA_036509295.1 Solirubrobacteraceae bacterium
GGCGGTCATGCGGCCGTCCTCGCCGATCACCGACGGCTGCCCGAGCCCGTGGCGGCGGCCGATCTCGAAGTCATTGGGGTCATGCGCCGGGGTGATCTTCAGCTTGCGCCCGACGAGCGGCAGGATCGCCGTCTCGCCGATCAGCCGGCGGTAGCGCTCGTCATCGGGGTGCACGGCGATCGCGGTGTCGGCGAGCATCGTCTCCGGGCGCACGGTGGCCACCGTGATGGCGCCCGAGCCGGAGGCCAGCGGATAGTCGATGTAGTAGAGCGTGTCCTTGACGTCGCGCTGCTCGACCTCGAGGTCGGAGATCGCTGAGCCCGATCCGGGATCCCAGTTGACCATGTAGCGGTCACGGTAGATGTAGCCCTTCTCGTACAGCGACACGAACACCTTGAGGACCGCCTGGGCGTAGCCGTCGTCGAGCGTGAACCGCTCGGTCGCGTAGTCCGCGGAGGCTCCCAGGCGCGTGAGCTGCTCGATGATCGCCCCGCCATACTGCGCGCGCCACTGCCACACCCGCTCGACGAACGCCTCGCGGCCGATCGCCTGACGGCTCGAGCCCTCGGCCAGCAGCGCGCGCTCCACCTGGGTCTGGGCGGCGATGCCGGCGTGATCGGTGCCGAGGATCCATTTCGTGCGCTGGCCACGCATGCGATGAAACCGCGCCAGGCAGTCCTGGATGGAGTTGTTGAGCGCGTGGCCCATGTGAAGCACGCCGGTGACGTTCGGCGGCGGGATCGCGATCGAATAGTTCTCCTGTGACGTGCCCTCCGGGTCGGGATGGAAAAGCCCTGATTGCAGCCATTTCTCCACGATGCGGGGCTCCACCTCGTGGGGGTCGTAACGGGTCGTGTGCTCGAGGTCAGACATCGAGTCCGAGAGTGTAGTTCCGGGATCCGGCGGCGCCTCGTCGCCCACGGCGTGGACTTCGTGGCCAGCGGGGGTGGCTCCGGCGCGCGCGTGCCCGTGTCGCGCCGGGGGTCAGGCGAGCGATGCCCCGGGCGCTCAGCCAGCCGGTGGCCGTCGCGCACCGGGCGCGGCCTGGGATCCGGTCAGCACGTGGGTCTCAGGGACCCGCGATCGACAGATGAACTCCCCATGAGCCGGCGTCCTCTTCACTCTGGAAAGAGGCGCGTAACCCGTCGTCAAGTCCGGACGGCGACGCCGGCGCGGCGCCCCTCAGGCGGCGGCTTCGTCCTCGTCGGGGAGCGCGACGGTGACCAGCGTCGGCGATACGCCCTTGTCGATCGTCTCCCGGGTGACGACGCATTTCTGGACGTCGCGACGGGACGGCAGCTCGAACTGCACCTCGAGCAGGACCTCTTCGATGATCGAGCGCAGGCCGCGCGCGCCGGTCTCGCGCTCGAGCGCCTTGTCGGCCACCGAGGAGAGCGCCTCCTCGGAGAACACGAGCTCGATCCCGTCGAACTGGAAGAAGCGCTGGAACTGCTTGACGAGCGCGTTGCGGGGCTCGGTGAGGATCTGCATCAGCTCGTCGCGGTCGAGCTGGTGGATAGCCGACATGACCGGCAGCCGGCCGATGAACTCCGGGATGAGGCCGTACTGGATGAGATCCTCCGGCAGGCAGTGCTCGAAGATCTGACCGGTGTCGCGCTGCTCCTTGGACTGGATCGCCGCGCCGAAGCCGACACCCTGGTGGCCGATGCGCCGCTCGATCACGCGATCGAGGTTGGCGAACGCTCCACCGCAGATGAACAGGACGTTCGTCGTGTCGATTGACAGGAACTCCTGATGGGGGTGCTTGCGTCCGCCCTGCGGCGGCACGCTGGCGCTGGTGCCCTCCAGGATCTTCAGCAGCGCCTGCTGGACGCCCTCGCCGGAGACGTCGCGGGTGATCGACGGATTGTCGGCCTTGCGCGCGATCTTGTCGACCTCATCGATGTAGATGATCCCGGTCTCGGCCTTCTTGACGTCGTAGTCAGCGGCCTGGATGAGCTTGAGCAGGATGTTCTCGACGTCCTCGCCGACGTAGCCGGCCTCGGTCAGCGCCGTGGCGTCGGCGATGGCGAACGGGACGTTGAGGATCTTGGCCAGGGTCTGCGCGAGCAGAGTCTTGCCACAACCGGTCGGCCCGAGGAGCAGGATGTTGGACTTCTGCAGCTCGATGTCGTGCTCATCGGACGTCATCATCTGGACGCGCTTGTAGTGGTTGTAGACCGCTACCGACAGCGAGCGCTTGGCCTGCTCCTGGCCGACCACGTACTCGTTGAGGACGTCGTAGATCTCCCGCGGCTTGGGGAGGTTCTCGATGTCAAAGCTCGGCGGAGCGGTGAGCTCCTCGTCGATGATCTCGTTACAGAGATCGATGCACTCATCGCAGATGTAGACGCCGGGGCCGGCGATCAGCTTTTTGACCTGCCGCTGCGACTTGCCACAGAAGCTGCACAGAAGCTGTTCGTTGGAGTCCGTCGGACGTGCCATGAATCCTCTCCCAGAGCTCGACTCGGTCGGCGACCTGGAGTGCTAGAGGCTAATGCCTCTAGTGCTCAGAGATCACCCGATCGATGATTCCGTACTCCTTGGCCTCCTCAGAGCTCATGAAGTAATCACGTTCGGTGTCCCTGCGCACGTCTTCCAGCGCTTTGCCGGTGTGCTTGGCAACGATCTCATCCAGGAGACGACGGACATCGATGATCTCCTTGGCATGTATCTCGATATCGGTCGCTTGCCCCTGGAAACTTGAGGACACCTGGTGGATGAGGATCTTCGCGTTGGGCAGCGCCATCCGCTTGCCGGCGGCTCCGCCGGCCAGCAGCAGTGCTCCCATCGACATGGCGATGCCCACGCAGATGGTCGACACGTCGGGCTTGATGAACTGCATCGTGTCGTAGATCGCCAGCCCCGCGTAGACCGATCCGCCGGGCGTGTTGATGTAGATCGAGATGTCCTTGTCCGGGTCCTCGGACTCCAGATGAAGGAGCTGGGCGACGATCAGGTTGGCGATCTGGTCATCGACGGGCGTGCCGAGGAAGACGATCCGCTCGTTGAGCAGACGGCTGTAGATGTCGAACGCGCGCTCCCCTCGGGAGGTTTGCTCGACGACCATCGGGACCAGGGGGCTCATCGTCCTCGCTTCTTTCGCGTCCTGCGCTGGAATCCTGCCGACTGTAGCAACCGCCGGTCACCCCCCGGAGCGGGTCGCGACGACGGTCCGCGGCGGCGCCGGGGACGTAGCTGAGTGGCGATTCAGGAAAGGGTGAACTCGGGCCCGGCCGAGCCGGGATCCAGGCTCAGTCGCCCGGCGTCCAGAGCTGGCCGGACGTGGCCGGGCTCGACTCGGCGTCGTCCTTGCCCGGGGTCCACAGCTTCTGGCGAGCCTTGGCCTGCTCGACGCTGATCGGCGTCGCGTCGCGGACGAGCAGGTCGACCGCCTCGCGGGCCGCGACATCTTCGCGCAGCGAGTCCAGCCGGCCGGCCTTGCGCAGCTGCTCAACGAGCTCGGCCGGGTCCGATCCGTCGCGCTCAGCGGCGGGACGCAGGGCGTCCACGAGCTGCTCGTCAGTCGGCTCGATCTGCTCGGCGGCGACGATCGCGGCGAGCATCGCCTCGCGGCGCAGCGCGACCGCGGCTTCGGGCTCGGCGTCGTGGGCGAGCTCCTCCTCGTTCTTGCCGACGATCTTGAGATACGTGTCCTGGTTGATCCCCTGGCGCGCCAACGAGCTGAACGTCTGCTGCAGCAACTCGTGCGCGCGCGCGTGAATCAGCTTCTCCGGCAGGTCGATGTGCGCCTCGTTGATAGCGGCCTCGATCACCGCCTCCTCGAACTCGCGCTCGACGGCGTGCTCGTCGGCGTGGCGCAGGCGGCCGACGATGTCCTCGCGCAGCTCGGTGAGCGTGTCGAACTCCGAGGCCTCGGAGGCGAAGTCGTCATCGAGCTCGGGCAGGCGCTTGGCCTTGACCTCGTGCACCGTGATGTCGAAGGTGGCCTCCTGGCCGCCCAGCGCGCCGGCGTAGTCCTCGGGAAACGTGACCTCGATGGTCCGCTCGTCACCGGCCGAGGTGCCCGTGAGCTGCTCCTCGAAACCGGGGATGAGCCGCCCGGAGCCCAACTCGATCAGCTGGTCGCGACCCTCCCCGCCGTCGAACGGCTCGCCGTCGACCTTGCCGAGGTAGTCGACCACGACGTGATCGCCGCTCTGCGCCGGGCGCTCCACGGTGTCGAGCTTCGCCAGCCGGTCGCGCAGGCGCTCGACCTCGGCGTCGATCTCCTCGTCGGCCACCGTCGGCTCGCGGCGCCCGACCTCGAGGCCCTTGTAGTCGCCGAGCGTGGCGGTGGGACGCACGCCGATCTCGATCGAGAACGCCAGCGGCTCGCCCTGCCCGGGAATGTCGTCGGCGAAGGTGAAGTCGGGCTCGCCGACCGGAGCGATTCCGGCGGTGTCGATGGCGTCCACGTACCATGAGCTCAGCGCCGAGCGCAGCGCCTCGTCGAACACCGCCTCGCGACCGAGCCGGCGGATGACGACGGGCGGCGGGACCTTGCCCTTGCGGAACCCGGGGATCCGCATTTGACCGCCGAGCTTGCGGGCGGCCTGCTCCAGGCGGCGCTCCACCTCCTCGGCCGAAACCTCGGCATCCACGCGCACGCGGGACTCAGGTAGCTCGGTGACATTGGTCGTCAGCATCGACACGGGAGCAGACGATAGCTTGAGGGCGTGCCCTCGCGGATCGCCGGCCGTCTCGTCACCGGGCCGCTCGCGTTCCTCGTCGGCGGCGTGCTCGACCTGCTGACCTACGCCGTCGGGTCGCTGCGGGCTCGGGTGAAGGTCCGCCCGAGACGGTGACGCGCGGCACCGGGCAGCGCTCTACCATCCAGTCCGATGAGAGCTTTGACCGGGCGGACGGCGTTTAGGCTCCCCACCGTGCTCGCGATCATCGCTGCGCTCGCGCTCGCCGCCGCGCCGGCGCACTGGCGTCCCACAACCAGGTGATGACGCTGCAAGACGATCAGCAGCTCATCTACTCCACCCCGGCGCACACCGCCGCCGTGCTCCAGGACCTCAAGAACATCGGCGTCGACCGGGTGCGCGTGTCCGTCGTGTGGTCCCTGCTGGCACCAAAGCCGACCGCGACGAATTAAGCCGAAGGTTCGACGCGACCAATCCGTCGGCGTATCCCGGTGGGGCGTGGGCTCGCTACGACTTCCTGGACTACATGGCCAGCAAGGACGGGCTTCAGGTGTACTTCCAGCCGGTTCCGCCCGCCCCGAATTGGGCGACGACGCGTCTCCCGGTCCCGCAGGGGTATCGCTACGCCAACAACCCCAACCCGGCTGATTACGGCCAGTTCGTGCAAGCGGTGGCCACGCGCTACGACGGCCGTCACTCCACCACCGACGTCACGGGCGCCCCGGTCACGCTGCCCGCGGTGCGCTACTGGGGGATCTGGAACGAACCCAACATCGGCGGCTGGCTGACCCCGCAGTCGACCAAGGTGCACGGCAGGTTCGTCTCCACCGCGGCGAACATCTACCGGGGGCTGGTCCGCACCGCCTGGCCGGCGCTGGTCCGCACCGGCCACCGGCACGACACGATCATGGTCGGCGAGACGGCCGCCTACGGTGCCAGCCACACGGGCTACGGCGCGAGCACCGATCCGCTCATCTTCCTGCGCGCGCTCTATTGCCTGGGCAGCGGTTACCGCCCGCTGCGGGGCGCCGCCGCGACGGCCATCGGCTGCTCGAAGCCCGGCAGCCGCGGCGGCTTCACCCGCGCCAACCCGGCCCTGTTCGAGGCCGCCGGCTGGGCGCACCATCCCTACGACTTCTCCAAGCCGCCGAACGCGAAGCGCCCGGACCCCAACTCGGCGACGCTGTCGGGCATCTCGAAGATCGAGACCGCGCTGGACCGGGCGCGGGGCGCGTACGGGAACCACGCGAAATGGCCGATCGACATCACCGAGTGGGGCGTGCAGAGCCGCGGCCCCGATCCCTTCATCCAGTTCACCCAGGCGCAGCAGGCGGAGTTCCTCAACGAGGGCGAGTACATGGCGTACACCAACCCGCGGGTCC
The DNA here is from genome assembly GCA_036509295.1 of Solirubrobacteraceae bacterium. Lineage (GTDB taxonomy): Bacteria > Actinomycetota > Thermoleophilia > Solirubrobacterales > Solirubrobacteraceae > Palsa-465. The sequence goes on from DATCFW010000526.1 coordinate 6,035, forward strand.
CGACCTTCGCCCAGTTCCTGCTGGTGGACGCCGCCCCGAACCCGAACTACAAGAAGGGCTCCAAGCCCTACTGGGCAACGTTCCAGTCAGGCCTGCTGTTCTACCCGTCCGAGACGCCCAAGCCGGCCTACAACGCGTTCGAGCTGCCGCTGTGGCTCCCCAGCCCGCGGCACGGATCACACGTGTTCGTGTGGGGACAGATCAGACCGACCGACGCGCCGCGCGTCGGCGCGCTGCAGTTCGCGCCCCGCGGCTCGAGCGTCTGGACCACGATCGCCACCGTCCGCCCGAGCAGCTCCGAGGGCTTCTTCACCACCCACGTCTCACTGCCGTCCGCCGGCGGGCTGCGGATCGACTGGACGGCGCCGAACGGCCAGCCGTTCTACAGCCGCACCGCTGCCGTCAGCTGACCAGTCCTCGTCGGCGGGCGGGCAGGCGCGCGCGGGGCCGGGCGGGGCGGGGCGGGGCGGGGCGGGGCGCGGCGCATTGCATGGAAAACCTGGCGGGTGCCGGCTGATTTTCCATGCAACGACCGGCAGCGGCCCGCTTGATGGAAACCGGCGCCAGCGCCGGCCGATTTTCCACGATGTGGGACGGGCGAGCAGGAGGCGGCGGGCCGGCGGTCGGCGGGCCGGCGGGCCGGCGGGCGGCGGGCCGGCGGGCCGGAACGGGGCGACGCGGACCGCCAGGTGAGCTGACCGGCGTCGGCGACGAGCCGGAACGGGGCGACGCGGACCGTTAGGTGAGCTGACCGGCGTCGGCGACGAGCCCGCGCAGCTCGCGCAGCACCACCGGCAGCGTGGTGGTGTCGTACTTGCGTGACTCCTTGACGTCGGCCAGGACGTCATCGCACCGCTCGACCTCGGCCGTGTTGCGCTCCAGCCACGCGTGCACCGGCTCGGAGCGGTCCCCGTAGTCGGCGGCGGACAGCAGGATCTCCCGGGTGACCGAGCGATGCAGCCGGTACAGCTCGTCGCGCAGCGCGGCCCGCGCCAGTGCCTGCCAGCGGTCATCGCGAGGCAGCTCGAGGATCCGATCGCGCAACCAATCCAGGCCCAGCCGGGAGCCGATGCCGAAGTAGACGTCGGTCACGACCGGCTGCTCGCTGCCGGTCGCGCCGGCATCGACGACGATGTCAAACACGGACAGCAGCGCCTGCATGCTGGCGACCCGGTGGGCGAGCGGGCCGGGCACCCCGGACGCCTTGAGTTCGCCGCGCCGCTCGTCGAACCCCGTCTGGTCGTCGCCGCGCAGCACGTCGGGCAGCGAATCGGCCAGTAGCCGCGCCCCGGGCGCGAACCGCTCGGTCATCGCCGTCACGTCGATCGCACCCCGGGACCCCGCCCGCACCACCCAGCGGGCCGCCCGCTCGACCAGGCGCCGGCCCTCGATCAGCATGGCCAGCTGGGTCCCGGCATCGATCCGGTTGTCGAGCGCCTCCACCTCGGCCCAGAAATCGCGCATCCCGAACACGTCGCGGGCGACGGCGTAGGCCCGGGCGAGCTGGGGCGCCCGGGCGCCGGTCTCCTCGGAGAGACGGAAGGCGAAGGTCATCCCCGCCCGGTCCACGAGTTGGTTGGCGACGATCGTGGCGATCAGCTCCCGCCGCAGCCGGTGCCGGCGGATCTGCTCCGGGAACCGCTCGGCCAGCGGCGGCGGGAAGTAGCGCTCGAGATCGGCGACCAGGTACGGGTCCTCGGGCAGATCGGAGTCGAGCAGCTGGGTGTACAGGGAGATCTTGCCGTAGGCCATCAGCGTGGCCAGCTCCGGCGCCACCAGCCCGCGCCGCTCACCGTGGCGGGCGGCGATCGCCTTCTCGGACGGCAGATCCTCGATCTCCCGGTCAAGCCCGGCCACCTTCTCCAGCCGGCGGATGAGGCGCGAATGGACCTCGAGCATCGACACCGCCTGCGCGCCGGCCAGGCTCATCGCCTGCGTCTGGGTGTAGCTGCCGTACAGGACCTGCTCGCCCACCGCGTCGGTCATCTGCGCCAGCAGGCCGTTGCGCTCATCGTCGGTCATCTCCCCGCCGGCGATCACGTCGGCGAGCAGGATCTTGATGTTGACCTCGTGATCGGAGGTGTTGACCCCGGCCACGTTGTCGATGGCGTCGGTGTTGATGGCGCCGCCGGTGCGGTCGGGCCCGCCCGAGAGCGCGTACTCGATCCGGCCGCGCTGGGTGAAGCCGAGGTTGCCGCCCTCCCCCACGACGCGGCAGCGCAGCTGCCCGCCGTCCACGCGGACGACATCGTTGGCCCGGTCGCCGGCGGCGGCGTGCGTCTCGGTGGCCGCCTTGACATAGGTGCCGATCCCGCCGTTGAACAGGAGGTCGACGGGGGCGCACAGCAGCCGTCGGATGAGATCGGCCGGCGCGAGCTGATCGGCCTCGATCCCGAACGCCGCCTTGACCTCGTCGGTGAGCTCGATCGACTTGGCGGTGCGCAGGTGGATCCCGCCGCCGGCGGAGATGAGGGCCCGGTCGTAATCGCTCCACGACGACCGGCCGAGCGAGAACAGTCGCTGGCGCTCCGCGAAGCTGGCGGCAGCGTCCGGGTCGGGGTCCAGGAACACGTGCAGGTGGTTGAACGCCGCCAGCAGGCGGGTGTGCGGCGAGCGGAGCATGCCGTTGCCGAACACGTCACCGGACATGTCGCCGATACCGACCACCGTGAACGGCTCGGACTGCACGTCGGTGCCGAGCTCGCGGAAGTGGCGCTTGACCGACTCCCAGGCCCCGCGGGCGGTGATCCCCATCTGCTTGTGGTCATAGCCGTGGGACCCGCCCGAGGCGAACCCGTCCCCGAGCCAGAACCCGTATTCCGCCGCGACGGCGTTGGCGATGTCCGAGAACGTCGCCGTGCCCTTGTCGGCCGCCGCGACCAGGTACGGGTCGTCGTCGTCGTAGCGGACGACGCGATCGGGCCCGACCACCTCGGCGCCGACGTAGTTGTCGGTGATGTCGAGCAGCCCGCGCAGGAACGTCTGGTAGCAGGCGATCGCCTCCTGGTTGAGGGCCGAACCGCCGGCCGCGGGCGGCCGCTTGACGACGAAACCGCCCTTGGAGCCGACCGGGACGATCAGCACGTTCTTCACCATCTGCGCCTTCATCAGGCCCAGGACCTCGGTGCGGAAGTCCTCGCGCCGGTCTGACCAGCGCAGCCCGCCCCGGGCCACCTTGCCGCCGCGCAGATGGATGCCCTCGACCCGCGGCGAGTAGACGAAGATCTCGTACCGCGGCCGCGGCCGGGGCAGCATCTCGAGCTGCGCAGGATCGAGCTTGAAGGACAGGTGGCCCAGCGGCCGCGGCGGCCCGGACCGATTGTCCACGCAGAAGAAGTTGGTCCGCAGCATCGCTCGCAGGACGGCGAGGAAGCTGCGCAGGATCCGGTCCTCGTCCAGGCTCTGAACCGCATCGATCTCAGCGTCGATCCGCGCCTCGATCTCCTGCGCCCGGGCGACGTCGTGGCGATCGGGATCGAACCGGGCCTCGAACAGCTCCACCAGGGCGACCGCGATCGGCGCGTTCTTGACGAGCGTCCGGATCATGTAGGCGTCCGAGAAGGCCACCGTGGCCTGGCGCAGGTAGCGCAGGACCGAGCGGACGACGGTCACGCCCCGCCCGGACAGCCCGCCGGCCATGACGAGCCCGTTGAGCCCGTCATCCTCGAGCTCGCCGGACCACACCTCCAGCAGGACCTCGGCGAAGGACTCGCCCGCCCGGGCCACTCCCTCCGGCTCGCAGCTGAGGCCGAAGTCGTAGATCCACACCGGGCTGGAGCCCTGCGGGCTGACCTCATACGGTCGCTCGTCGACGACCTTGGCCCCCATGTGCTCGAACGTCGGCACGACGTCGGACAGCGAGACCCGCGACGCGCTCAGCAGTTGGCAGCGGATCATGTGCTCGCTCTCCGCCGGGCGACGGTAGACGTCGATGATCGGGTGCTTGACCGCGAGCAGCTCCTCGATGCGATCGATGTCGAGCAGCGCCGTGTCCGCCCCGCGATCGGCCCGGTAGCCGGCCGGGAACGCCTGTCCGTAGCGCGCGTACAGCTCGCGCCCGTGCTGCTCGCCGTGGGCGGAGACGACCGCCGCGCGCAGCTGGTCAGTCCAGGCGCGCGTCTTCTCGGCGATCAGCGCCTCGATCGCGGAGACGTCGTAGGTGTCGGGAACCCCGTCCGGGCAGTGGACGACGAAGTCGACGCGGACGATGAGCGACTCGCTCAGCTGCAAGCGCCAGTCGACCTGATCGCCACCGAACGCGTCGGCGAGGATCTGGCCCGCGCGCAGTCGGTTCTCGGTGTTGAAGCGGTCACGCGGGAAGCACAGGGTGCAGGCGACGAACCGATCGAGCAGATCGCGGGTGACGAACAGACGCACCCGCTGGCGCTCACCGAGCCCGAGGATGCCGATCGCGATCTCGAACAGGTCGTCGGCGTCGATCTGCACCAGGAGGTCGCGGGGCAGCGTCTCCAGGATGTCGATCAGCCCCTTGGCGTCGTGGCTGTCAG
>DATCFW010000527.1:0-3541 GCA_036509295.1 Solirubrobacteraceae bacterium
GGCGCCATGTGGGCGCAGGATCACCTGCGCAAGGCGCTCGGCGTCTCCGGCGCGCGCGTGCTCGACACGGAGCTTTCGGTAGCGCGGGCACAGGACCTGTTCGCCGCCGACGGCGAGCTCCCGGACCCCGAGACGCGCGACCGGCTGGCCGAGCTCGTCCAGGGCCTGGTCGCGCACCACAGCCGCTACGCCAAGGTGGCGTCGTAGGGTGGGACTATGGAACGGATGAGCGTCTCCCCCACTCCCACCTCGACGGCCCCCGGACCGGAGACCGCCGCGATCGCCGCCGGGACCACGCTCGGCGCGGTCAGCCTGGCGGTGTCCGATCTGAGCCGGTCGCGCGCGTTCTACGAGACCGTCCTCGGCCTCCGGGGGCAGGAACTCGAGGACGGCGGGGTGGCGTTCGGCGCGGCGGACGCCGCCGGGCCGATGCGAGTGCTCGTGCGGCTGTACGGCGATGCGGCCGCGCCGGCCCTTGACCGCAGCGCCACCGGCCTGTACCACCTGGCGATCCTGCTCCCGACCCGGGCCGACCTCGGTCACGCGCTCACCCGCCTGGCGGAGACCCGCTGGCCACTCGACGGAGCGTCGGACCACCTGGTGAGCGAGGCGCTGTACCTGGCTGACCCCGACGGCAACGGGATCGAGATCTACCGGGACCGTACGCGTGAGGAGTGGGGCTACGACGGGGACCGGCTCGAGATGGCGACGCTCGCGTTGGACCTGCGCAGCATCATCGCCGAACTCGGCCCCGATCCGGCCCCCCAGCCGACGGTGCCGGCCGCGACCGCGATCGGCCACGTCCATCTCCAGGTGGCCGACATCGACGCCGCCGAGGCCTTCTACCACGGCGTGCTCGGCTTCGACGTCACCGTCCGCGGCTATCCCGGCGCGCTGTTCGTCTCGGCCGGCGGATACCACCACCACCTCGGTCTCAACACGTGGCATAGCCGCGGCTCGGACCCGGCCGCCGCCGGCGCGGTGGGGCTGCGGTCCTACGAGGTGCTCCTTCCGGACGTCACCGAGCGCGACCGGGTGCTAGCGCGGGTGCGCGCCGCCGGCCTCACGGCCGACACCGACCCCTCCGGGGCGGCCGCGGTGCACGATCCGTCGGGCAACCTCGTCGTCCTGCGCTGCCAGTAGCGCCCCGGACGGCGGGCGGGCGCGGGGCGGGTCCGGCACCCCGCGCGCCGCTACCCTTCACGCCTCGGCGACGTGGCGGAGTGGCTACGCAGCGGCCTGCAAAGCCGTGTACACCGGTTCGATTCCGGTCGTCGCCTTCAAGCGCCCCGGTCGGCGCGAGCTCGGGCTCGATGCGCTCCGCGGTGACCGGCCGACCGGGCCGGCTAGCCCGGCTAGGCCGGCTAGGCCGGCTAGGCCGGCGCCGATGATCCGGATTGCGGCCAGCCCCGAACTAGTGGGCATGAGTCGCCTGTATCAACGCTTCCTTCACCTCGAGAACGTCCTGCATCACCAGCTCGTCGCCCACAGCGTGGCGGTACTGCGCGTCGCCGTCGGCGCGATCTTTCTCGGGTTCGGCATCCTGAAGTACTTCCCCGGCGTCAGCCCCGCGCAGAACCTCGCCGAGGCGACCACCCACATCCTCTTCTTCGGCTTGATCCCCGGGCGCGTCGCGATGATCTTCATCGCCACGCTCGAATGCTTCATCGGCGCCTCGCTGATCGCGGGGCGGCCGTTGCGCGTCGCGCTGTGGCTGCTAGCGGTCGAGTTCGTCGGCATCCTCTCGCCGCTCGTGCTGCTGCCGGCTCGCCTGTTCTCCGGTCCGCACCACGCCCCGACGCTCGAGGGCCAATACGTCCTCAAGGACATCATCCTCGTCGGCGCCGCGATGGTGATCGCCGCGGCCACGTTCCGCGGGGGACGCCTCGTCCGCGGGGACCTCCCCCCGGCCAGCCCCATCCAGCCTCACCTGCCCCTGGACGGCGAGCAGAAGCTTCGCATCATTCTCCAGGCCGGCGACGACCAAAGCAGGATCGCCGAGCTCTGCGACCAGCACGGGATCGCCGAATCAGAGCTCTATGACTGGCGCGCAACGGCCCGCGCGGGCGCGGCGCACGCGCTCGACGCGCTGCCGGCGGCCGCGGTCTCCGGGAGCGTGTAGAACCGCCCCGGCTCCGCGCCGCCTGAGCCGCTGCCGAGTCGGTGCATCGCCGCGGAGGTCAGCGTTCGGGGCGCCACACGATCGAGGCGCCGTGGGGGTCGGTCCACGCCGTCGGCTCGCCGTTCACGCACATCAGGAACGCGGCCGCCGTCGGCGCTTGCGCGGCGACGTCCGCGCCGACCCCCGGAATCCACCGGGCTCCCTCGTTGGCAATCCAGACCGCATCGAGCTCGCCCACCGTGTGGGCGAACGCCGCCCGCTCGGCGGGATCGGGCACGTAGGCGAGCACGGCGGTGTGGAACACGACGAGCGTCGCATCGTGCGGAGCCTGCGCCGCGAGGGTCGTGAGATCGGTGCGCAGATCGCCCTCGACGACCCGCGGCGGACCGGCGCGAGCCACCGCGCAGGCGGCGCGCAGTCCGGCCAGGCGGTGCTGCTGGCCCGGCCACACGAGCGCCTCCAGCCAGCGGATCTCCGCGGGGTCGGTGAGGTCGACCGGATGCAGGTCCAGACCGGCCCGCCACACGACCTCGACGTTGTCGGCCGGCAGGGGCGTCGCCGGATCGGCGACGCAGTCGAACACTGGGGCCGCCGGATCGCCGGGCGGTCTCGCCGGCACCCGGTGATCGCCGTAGGCGTAGGCGTAGCGGTCAGGCAGCAGGCACAGGCCGGCCGACGCGCCGACCTCGAGCAGCGCCAGCGGCCCCCGCAACCGGGCCAGCGCCGGCAGCAGCGTCGCACACCGCGCCGGCTCGTTGGTCTGCGTGCGGCGCACCGCCATCACCGCCGCGATCTCGTCGGGGTGAGCCCGCACCAGCTCGAGGAACCCGGCGGCGTCCGGTGGCGTGCCGAACAGGTAGCGCACAGCGCCGATCAACAGGTTGGGCTGCCACTTCGGCTTGGGCATGGCCGCGAGGAAGTCGAGGGTCGGCGCGTCGGCGGCGACGGCGGCAGCGATCTGCGCGAACAGCTCGGAACGGCCGGGCGCCTCGACCTCCGCGTACCAGCGATACAGCGCGGCGATCCACCCCTGCGACTCGGTCGGTACGTCGCGGGGCTCGGAGGCCACGTCCTCAGTCCGCCGGGGCCTGCTCGCCGATCCAGCGCAGGATCGCCCGCGAATGTCTCACCATCGTGCCGTCGGGCAACTTCAGCGCCGGCAGCTTCGTGTCCCCGGTGGCCGCCGCGAGCTCGTCGCGCGAGCCCTTGCGCAGAAACGGAATCGGGCTGCCGTGGGCCGAGATCACCTTGTCGTAGTCGATGCCCGCGGCGCGCAGCGCCGCCTGGACGCGCCGGCACGGATGGACCCGCGGGCCGCCGTCATCGCCGTGACACACGTACAGCGTCGGCTTGTCGGACATCTCGCTCCTTTGACGGGTGCCGTAGTGGATAGGGCCACCAGTATCACTGGAGCGGCCC
>DATCFW010000528.1:0-9779 GCA_036509295.1 Solirubrobacteraceae bacterium
TGGCGCTCGCGCCGCGCCGACGTGGCGGGGCGGCTGGCCTGCTGCGGGCCGGCGCGATGCCGCGGACGCGGCGAGCGGCGCCGGACGCGGGCCGGTTCGCCCGCGTGCTCGGCGTGCTGCTGCACCGCCCCGGGCGGGTCCTGGTGCTCGCCGGCGTGCTGGCGGTGCTCGGGTGGGCCGCCGACACGCAAACCGCCGTCCAGTCCGACGTCACCAAGCTCGTGCCGGCGAGCATGCCGGCGTTACGCAATCTCACCACGCTCGAGCGGGTGACCGGGGTCTCCGGCGAGATCGACGTCACCGTCCGCGCTGCGAACGTGGCCACGCCGGCGACGGTCAAATGGATGGTCGGCTACGAGAACGCGCTGCTGCGCCACTACGGCTACGTCGAGACCAAGGGCTGCGCCCGCGCCACCCTCTGCCCGGCGCTGTCGCTACCGGATCTGTTCTCCACCGGCAGCCAGTCCGGCGCCGCCGCGAACCTCAGCCAGTCGCAGATCAATGCCCTGCTGACGGCGGTTCCCCCGTACTTCTCCGAGGCGGTCATCACCCCCGATCACCGTGAGGCGACGCTCGCCTTCGGGATCCGCCTGATGCCGCTCTCGCGCCAGGAGCAGGTGCTCGATTACATGCGCTCGCAGTTGCACCCGCCCGCCGGAACGGCCGCCGCGCTTGCCGGGCTGCCGGTGCTGGCGGCGCAGGCCAACGCGTCGCTGTCGTCCACCGGCCATCGCTTCCTCACCTTGATCGCCGCCCTGTTGGCGGTCGGGCTCGTGCTGCTCGTGGTGCTGCGCACGCGCAAGCGCGCGCTCGTGCCGATGACGCCGATCGTGCTCGCCACCGGCTGGTCGTCGCTCATCCTCTACCTGATCGGGATCCCGCTCAACCCGATGTCAGCGACGCTCGGCACTCTGGTGATCGCCATCTCCACCGAGTTCAGCGTCCTGCTGTCCGAGCGCTACCGCCAGGAGCGGTCCGGGGGCCACGACCTCCGCGGGGCTCTGGCCCGGACCTATAGCTCGACCGGCGCCGCGGTGATCGCCTCCGGCGTCACGGCGATCGCCGGGTTCGGGGTGCTCATCTTCTCGAACATCACGATGCTGCGGGACTTCGGGTTCGTCACGCTGATCGATCTCACGGTGTCGCTGGCGGGCGTGCTGCTCGTGCTCCCGGCAGTGCTGGCGCTGTCCGAGCGCGGCGACGCGCTCGGGCGCCTGCGCGGCACGGCGCGAGCGGCCGGTGCGGCCCGGCTGCGCCTCCGGCGCCGCCCGCGGGTGGCGTGAGCGAGCCCGGGGGGCCGGACGGGTCGGCTGAGCTCCCGGAGCTGCAGCGACTCGATCCTGACCGTGGCCGGGGGGCGTCGGACGCGCCGCCCACAGTGAGATCGACCCCGCCCACCCCGCCCGACTCGGCCGCCCCGCCCGACTCGCCCACCCCGCGGCCCCCGGCGCCCGCATTCGACACGCGCCGCTACCAGTGGATGATCGGGATCTTCGGACTCGTGCTGGTGGCGGCGATCTTGGTGTACCAGCTCGCCAGCCATGGCGTGGGCACCATCGGCGTGGCCCCCGGCCACCGGCTGCACTACTTCTCGGCCCCGCTGGCCACGTCGAATCTCAACGGCGATCCCAACCCGGCTCCGCCGTGCACGCTGGCCGGCCACGATCCACGCATCCTCAACGTCTGCCTGACGGCTCAGCGCGCGCCGCTCGTGCTCGCCTTCTTCGTCATCGGAGCCGGCCAGTGCGTCCACCAGGTCGATGCGCTCCAGACGCTGTCCAGCGAGTTCCGGTCCGTGCGGTTCGCCGCCGTGGCGGTCGGCGCCGGCCATGCCCAGACGGCGCGTCTGGTGCGCTCACACCGCTGGACGATCCCCGTCGGGTATGACCGCGACGGACGGGTCGGGGCGCTCTACGGGGTGGCGGCGTGCCCGATGGTCGAGCTCGCTCGTCGCGGCGGGATCGTGGCGGATCGGCTGGTTGGTGCCCCCTGGCAGGACGCGTCGGCGCTGGCGCCCCGGGTGGCGGCGCTGGGGTAGTGGCGCGCGAATGCCGCAAGAATTACGGACGGGGCGACGAGATGGCCGACCGGGCTAAGGCCTGGTCTCCCGGCGAGGGCTTCATCGCCTCCGAGGTCCGCGAGGAGTTCCCCGGGCTTGCGCTCCAGCACGTGACCGTCGACGCTCGGCGCCGGCCGAGCCCCCCTGCGCTGGTCGGTCGCCTGGCGGAGCTGTCGAACCGTTACCGCGGGGCGACCGTCATCACGATGCGGACCAAGCCGATCCCCCGGGCGTTCCGGGCGTTCTTTCGCCAGATCGGGCTCGACCCCGACGTCCGGCGGGTACCCAGCGAGGCGGCGGCCGTCAGCCGCCTGCTCCACGGCGAGTTCCACACCGTCGACCAGATCAGCGACGCCTGCCTGGTGGCGCTGATCGAGACCGGCGTGCCGGTGTGGGCGCTTGATGCCGACGTGATCGATGCGGGGGCGCTCGGGATCCGGATCGCGGCCGGTGGCCTGGTGGTCTCAGACGGCCGCGCGGTTTGTGCCGAGCTGTTCGCTGATCCGGCCCCGGGGCACGGCGTCGGCAGCCAGACTCGCCGGGTCACGCTGTTCGCGGTGGCCGTCGACGGGGTGCCGGCGATCTACCTCGATGAGGCGCTGTGGTGCGCGGTGGATGCGCTCGGAGCCGCCCCCTGATGCTGCTAACGTGCCGCTGATGACGGGAGCAGTGGCGCATCCCCCGGAGGCGCAGGATGCCTCCCTGGGCTTGATCTCGAGCCCGACCATGTGGCCTGGCCCTACGCCGACGACTCCGGTGCGCCACCGTGACGGCGCTGCGCCGGAGCGGGCCGCTCGACGGAGCCTGCGCGCTCAGATCGCGCGGCTCGACCGTGAGCTGTCCGACGCGTTTGTCACCGCCTACCCGATGGGCGGCCTCGCTGCCCCTGTCGCGCGGGCGGCCCGTCCGCGGCTGCTCGATCTCGGGGAGCTCGAGATCGTCCGCGACGAGCTCGCCGAACGCCTCCGAGACGCGCGGGTGACGATCACCCGCCGCGCCGACGAGCAGGAGGAGAAGCGCCTGGTGCTCGAGCGGATGCTGCTGCGCCCCGAGGACTACCGATTCACGCGGATCTCCGCACACGAGCTGGGCGATCCCGGGTGTGGAGTCTGGCATGTCCGCCCACGGATGGGACTGATCGGGATGCTGATGGGATGGTGGCAGGTCAAGCTCTCCTCCGGCTGTCCGTTATCCACCGGCCGCCGCCGCGCCGTGGCGCGGATGGCGGTCAGCAACTGACCACGCGATGCTCCAAGCCCGTGCCCGGGGGCCGATGCGGTCGGTGCTGAGGACCGGAAGCGGCGCGATACTCGTCGTCGCGATCATGTTCATCGGCAGCCTCGTGCTGTGGGTGGGCACGCCGCTGCTGTGGCTGTGGGTCGGCGGCCAGATCCAGGGAGCGACCAACTCGCTCGGCAGCGCGCTGGCGGCGGCGTTCCTCGGCGTGGTCCTCACCGTTACCGTGCTGGCCTCCGTCCTGTCCCGGCTCAGCGAGATCTACCGCCACAACTGCGTGTCCCGCGGCCTGGGCGATCCCGGGCACGTGATGCTCGAGGGCGTGCTTGTGGTCAGCGCCGGGCTGACCGTCGCGGCGTTCGTCATCTGGTTCTTCTTCCTGGCCGGCACCAGCCCCGTGCCGATCGGGATTCAGATCTGACCCACCGGATCGGAGTTCTGAGGGCCCGCGAGAGTGGCGGACCCTGACCCGCGCGGCGAGCCGGACGTGCCACCTGGATCAGAGGCACGTCCGGCCCGACACCTGGTCGCCTACCCGACGAGCTCGATCTCCCGTGACGCGGACGCATCCAGCGTGCTCGCCAGGATTCGCCGCTGACGCTCGGTCAATGTCCCGACCGCCTTCGTCTCGACGATGTGATTTCGGGAGAGGAACTTGCGGCACCTCGTACTGCCCCACCGCCGCTGGCTGATCAGGAGATCCCCGATCGGCCAGCTGGACGCGGCGTCAGGACACTGGAGGATGACTTCCGCGGCGGAGACCTGACCGAGGGCAATGCTTCGCTTCAGCGCGGCGCGCGCAAGCCGGATCTGGTTGGCTCGCTCGAGCGCACGCAGACGCTGGGGCTCGGGGGTCTTCAGGGCGGTTGGTGTCATCTATCGCTCTCACTTCCCAACGTTTCGGTCCGCCGAAGCGGACGTTGACCAGTACCGGCGGCACCCCAATGAGCGGCATCGGGTGGCTGCCGGTCCTGCGATGTATTGCGAGCCGGTGGCTCTGATGTTTGGTGATGGCTTTCCGAGGCGTGCTGCGCGCTCCGGCGGCCCTCCGCGCCGCGCGGCCGACCATCACCATGCGACTCCGCAGACGCTAGAACAAACGGATCAGTCACAGCAATGTCACACCGCGACTACATGCGCTTAGAGCGCCTTTTTTATCCGGCCGAGGGTCTTGTGCGGGATCGTACAAGTCGCTCGCGGACGCCACCACCAGTGCGGGCCCTACCCGCCGGGAAGCGGTCCGTGCTCGGATTCGAACGCCTGCTTGACCTGGGCGAAGGCCTCCAGCGCCCGGTCCAGCGTCTCGTGGTCATGGGTGGCCATCACGCTCGTGCGCAGCAGCGCGCCTGACGGCGGGACGGCCGGATGGATCATCACGTTGACGAACACCCCGGCCTCGTACAGGCCCTTCCACAGGAACACCGCCTTCCAGTCGTCGCCGACGAGGACCGGCACGACCGGGGTCACCACCTCGGTCCCGTCGGGCAGACGGGTCGGCGGCACGACGTGGAAGCCGAGGTCAGCCAGGCCCTGGTAGAGGTAGCGGGCGTTGTCCAGTACCTGGGCGAACAGTCCCGGCCCCTCGTCCGAGCGACAGATCCTCACCGCCGCCAGTGCGGCGCCGACCGCGGCGGGCACTCCCGACGCGGTGAAGATGAACGACCGCGCCTGGATCCGCAGGAACTCGATCACGTCCGCCGGCCCGGCGATCACGCCGCCACACGACGCCAGCGACTTGGAGAACGTGGCCATGCGCAGGTCCACCCGGTCCTCGACGCCGAGCAGCTCCGTGGCGCCGGCCCCGCGCGCACCGAGCACGCCGAGGGCGTGGGCCTCATCCACCATCAGCCGCGCGCCGTAGCGGCCGCACAGGTCGCAGATCTCGGGCAGCGGCGCGACGTCGCCCTCAGTGGAGAACACGCCGTCGACGACCACCAGGATCCCGCCGCCGTCGTTGGCGGCGCGCTGGAGCGAGTGCTCGAGGCGGTCCAGGCGGTTGTGGCGGAAGGCGCGGAGCTTGGCGCCTGACAGCAGGACGCCGTCGAGGATCGAGGCGTGATCGCCGGAGTCGGCGATCACCGTGTCCTGACGGCCGAGGATCGTCCCCAGCGCACCGACGTTCGCCTGGTGCCCGGTGGTGAACACAAGCGCGGCGTCGGTGCCCAGCCACTCGGCCAGCTCGCGTTCGAGCTCCAGGTGCAGGTCCAGGGTCCCGTTGAGGAATCGCGAGCCGGTGATCCCGGTGCCATAGCGGTGCAGCGCGTCGAGCGCGCCCTGCTTGACCCGCTCGTCGCCGGTGAGCCCGAGGTAGTTGTTGGAGCCGAGCATGATCCGGCGCCGCCCCTCCATCTCGACCACCGGCAGGGTCGGGCCCTCGAGGACGTGGAAGTAGGGGAGGGCGTCGAGCTCGCGGGCCGCCTTCAGCTGCGCGATGCGCTCGTGCTCGCGCGCCTTGGCGAAGACGTCGATCGATGTCGGCATGCTGACGAGGGTAATCGTAAACCCGTCGCTTTGAACGTGACCGCTTACGCTGTCACCATATGCCGCCGATGTCAGACCCCACGCTCTCCGACACGGCGCCCATCGACGCCGAGATCGTCCCCGACGACGAGGGCACCGCGCTGGCCGGCCCCGTCGACGCCGAGGAGACCATCGATGCGATCCCGGTGCTCGCCGAGGTCCGCGCGCTCGACGCGCCGTCGCCGGTGTCGCTGCCCGCCGTCCAGGCGGCCGCGGTCGCCGCGACCGGGTTCGTCGCCGGCGCCGCGACGCTCGCGCTCGTCCGCCGTCACAGCGCCCGCAAGCTCGCCCGGGCCCGCACGCCGCGTCGCGCGCTCGACGCGCTGCCGATCGTCGGGTCGCGCAGCTTCCTGGTCGATGTGCACCTGATCGCCAAGCCCGGCGAGTGACCGGACACGAGGGCGGGGAGTGACCCGGCCGGAGACGGAGGGCGGTTATGCCCTCGAGGTCCGCGTCGAGGTCCGTCCGCGGTGGACGTTTCGGCTGTCTCGCCGGGTCGGTCTGGACCGCGTGGCCCGGATCCGCGGCGGCGTCCTGCACCGGCTGCTGCACTGCGGGCAGGCGCCGGTCGTCGTCCGGGTGGCGCAGCTCAGCGCCGACCGGGTGCTGTTCGGCGCCCAGGCCGACCGCCGTGAGGTTGCCGAGTGGGGGATCGAACGGATGCGCGCCGCCCTCGGGATCGATCAGGACCTCCGGCCGTTCTACGAGCGATTCCGCTTCGATCCGCTGATCGGTCACGCCGTGCGGTCCCATCCCGGGCTGCGGGTCGCCGGCCGGCCCGACCCGTTCGAGGCGCTCGTGTGGGCGATCTGCGAGCAGCTGATCGAGTACGAGCGGGCGGCGACGATCGAACGCCGGCTGGTCGGACGGCTCGGCCGTCGCTGTGCGTTGACCGGCCTGGCCGACTCTCCGCCGGCGGCGGTGCTGGCGGCGCAGGCGCCCGCGCTGCTGGCGTCACTGGACCTGACCGAGACCCGGGCGCTCGCCCTGGTGCGAGCCGCCCGCGAGGTCGCATCCGGGCGAGTCGACCTCAGCGATCACGATCACGAGCGCGGATGGCGGCGCCTGCGCGCGATCCGCGGCATCGGGAGCTGGACGCTGCAGACGATGGCGCTGACCGGCCAGGCCCGGCTCGATCAGCTGCCCGCCGGCGATCTCGGCTATCTCAAGCTCGTCGGCCGGCTGACCGGCGGGGCGGACGGGGCGGCTGGGGTCCGGTATCGGGCCACCGAGGACGAGGTGGAGCGCTTCTTCGCGCCCTATGCGCCGTGGTCGGGGCTCGCCGGGTTGCACGCGCTGCACGCCGCCGGGAGCCCCGCGGCGCTGCGGCTGGCCGCCTGAGCCTGAGCCTGGCTCGGCCGCGTCTGCGCCCGGCATCGTTCGATTCGGGCGCAGCGCGCCCGGCGCCCGTCAGCTGTGAACCGGCGAGACGACGAGGTGGTCCCCGCACGGGGAGATCCGCGGGGCGGAGCGCAACGACACCCGTTGCCAGTGGGTCTGACCCGGCCCCGGCGCGGCCGACATGGCCGCCGCGGCGGTGGCGCAGGTGCGGGCGCCGGCGTACTCGTTGTTGGTGACGAAGCTGATGCCGAAGTGCGCGGCTGCGCCCGGGCGCAGCGTCACCGCCCGCGGGGCGGCCACGCTGTCGGGAAAGAAGCCATGGCCCCGGCTCACGTGCAGCGCCAGCGAGCGCCCGCGCCGGTCCAGCAGGCGAGCCGCCGGGTAGCCCCGCACCTGGCAGGGGCGGCCCGAGACGTTGCGCAGGGCGAGCGTGACCTCGAGATGCCCGGTGGCCCCGTCGGTGCCCACGTAGGACAGCGCCAGCTGGGCGCCGCGACAGCCCACCGGCGCGGCCGACGCGTGGGGCACGCCCGTCGCGTGAGGCGCGCGTGACGCGGTGGACGTCGCGGAGGTGGTCTGCGAGCTGCCACAGCCGGCCACCGCCACCGCCACCGCCACGGCGACGGCCGCAGCGGGCGGCACCGAGACAGCGGCTGTCCATCGAAGCCCCATCACCGACATCGTAGGCGTCGGGTCGCCGCGAGCGCGCAAGCCGGCGCCCGGGGGGACCCTGCGGCGACGCCGTTCTACGGTCCGCTTCCGGCCAGCAGCTGGTTGGTCGACGCGTCGGGCACGGTGGCGGGGTTGGTGATCAGGCGGTGATGGAGCATCCACTCTCCGTAGGCGGTCCACTGCGAGCCGGACTGCCAGCCCCAGGGGAGGTTGGGGCTCGACGGGAAGAACGACGGCAGGGTCGCCTGGACGCTGGCCTGCTGGAGCTTGGGGCTGAGCGACGGGTTGGCTCGCACGAGCGCGTCGACGCCCGCCTGCGGATCGGCCCGGACCGCCGCGTAGCCGCGGCCGAGGGCCTGGACGAAGCGGCGCAGTTCGTTGTTCTTGTTGGCGATGTCGTTCTCGGTGGTGACCAGGACGAGCTCGTCGTAGGTGGGGACGCCGGCGTTCTCGACGTGGATGACGTTGGGCTTGCGGCCCATCTGGCGCAGCTGGATCGCCTCGTAGTTCCAGTAGGCGCCGAGCGTCGCGTCGACCTGGCCCGACAGCATCGCCGGCACGAGGTTCTCGCCGACGTTGGTCTCCGTGACCGAGCTCGCCGGCACCCCGGCATGCTGGAGGATCGTCTGCAGATAGGCGCGCTGGTAGGGGATCCCGGCATCGCCGACGCGCTTGCCTCGCAACTGGCGGGCCGTCGTGATGTGCTTGGAGCCGAGCGAGACGATCGATGTCAGCGGCCGCTGCACGATCGCCCCGATCGCCACAAGCGGCTCGCCCCGGTCACGCGCCAGCAGCACCTCGGGCTCGTAGGAGATCGCCACGTCCACCTTGCCCGCCGCCAGCAGCTGCAGCGGCGTCGCTGGGTCGGTGGGGACCTGGAGGTGGACGTCGAGCCCGGCATCGGTGAAATCGCCGTTGGCCAGCGCCTCGTACACGCCGACATGGTCGGCGTTCGGTAGCCAGTCGAGCATCATGCTCAGCGACTGGCGCTGGGCCGCGCTCGGGGTCACCGCGTCGGTCTTCTCCCCGCACGCCGCGAGCGTGAGCGCGGCGACGGCGGCGGCGGCCACTGCCAATGGACGTTTCATCAATTCGGTTCTCCGATTGGTTGGTGGGCCCATGGCAGCAGACGGCGCTCGGCCACGGTCATCAGGCCGAACAGCCCGATCGACAGCGCGCACAGGATCGCGGTGGTGGCGAACGCGCGCGCCGGGAGCAGCTGGGCGATCGACTGTTCGAACAGATACCCCAGCCCCGCGCTCGCGCTCAGCCACTCCGCGAACACCGCCCCGATCACCGCCACCACGATCGCGATCTTCGCCCCGGTGAACACCGACGGCAGCGCCGCCGGCAGCTCGACCCGCCGGAACGTCTCCAGGCGCGACGCGTCGAACGTGCGCATCAACTTGATCAGATCCGGATCGACGGCGGCAAACCCGGCCAGCGTCGTGACGACGATCGGGAAGAACGACACGAGCGCGATGACGACGAGCTTGGGCAGGATCCCGAACCCCAGCCACAGCGCCAGCACGGGCGCGAGCATCGGCACCGGTACCGCCTGGGAGGCGACGAGCAGGGGATACAGCGCGCGGCGCAGCGTCGCCGAGAAGTGGATGACGATCGCGACGCCCAGGCCGGCCACCATCGCCACCAGGATTCCGAGCACGATCTCCTTGGCGGTGACGAGGAAGTTGCTCCACAGCAGCGCGCGATCATCGAACATCGAGGCGAGGATGGCGTGGGGGGCCGGCAGCACCAGCGGATCGACCCCGCCGAGGTCGACGTACAGCTCCCAGGCGCCGAGCAGGGCGAGAATCACGCCCATTGCCAGCAGGGCGGACACGGTGCGCTTCACGGCGTCACCCCCAGGGCCTCGAGCGCCGCTTCGCGCAGCGCCACCACCTCGGGATCGGTTCGGCGCCGCGGCCGTGTGAGCGGCACCTCGAGGCGA
>DATCFW010000529.1:0-4054 GCA_036509295.1 Solirubrobacteraceae bacterium
GGCCGACACCTCGCCGACGGTGAAGCCGCTGTTGGTCAGGAACGACTGCACCTCGGTGACGTCGGCCGCGGTCGGCGAGAACCGTGCCTCCCACTGCGCCGGCGTCAGGTAGGCGCCGTACGTCGAGCTTCCCGGCGTCGATACCGACTGGGCGAACGCTTGCGCACCCGCCTCATCGGGAAGCTTGAGGTCCACCTCGAAATTCATCTGCGTGTCGCCGGCCACCGAGGCGACGCGCGGCGTCCGTGACGCCGCCGGTGACTGCGAGTTGCGAAGCTGAACCCGCGCCGGTGCCGCCGCTGACGCCCCAGACGCCAGTGCGGCCGCGACCGCGATAGCGCCGAACGAACCCAGCGCCGATATGCGAAATACCCTCATGTGCCTCCTATCCCACGTTTTTGATGCCGCCGGCAACCTACCGCACCGAGCGAGGCCGGCGACGCATGTCGCGGCATTGCGGCGCGGCGCCGGCAGCCGTACCCTCCTCCGATGAGCGCCCGGATCGTTGCGCGCCGGTGGGCACTTGCCCTGCGGCTGATCGTTGTCGCGTTCGTGTGGTCGGTGGGCCTGATCGTCACGGGCCTGTTCATCCCGACCTACCCCAGCGACACGGCGTCCCCGGTCACGGGGGTGACGCTCACCAGCTCGACGCTGCTCCAGAGCAAGGGGGCGTGGGCGATGGTGCTGGTGACGCTTCCGGCGATCGGCGCCGTCGCCGTGCTCGTGCTGCTGCGGGCCCGCCGGTACGACGGCGGAGAGTGGCGGCTGCGCGTCGCCTGGGCGATGGTGACCGCGGTGACGCTCGAGTCGTTGCTGGGGATCCTCAGCGTCGGGGCCTACATGCTCCCGGTGCCGGTCCTGCTCGCCCTCTCGCTCAGGCTGGTCTCCGCCGAGGGGGTCGGCGCACCGCCCAAGGCCGAGCTGGTACGCGACTGATCGGGTGGCCCATCCGGCACTTCGGGTGGCCCATCCGGCACTTCTGGCCCGTCCGGCACGTCTAGCCCCCACATACCCGTTTTACCGCTTTTCGAATCATTGTGCGCTGTGCGAACACGACCCCCTCGCACGGGCCGGCCGGCTCACTCCGGTTCTGGCTCGGGCTCAGCCCGCGCGGCCCCGGCCTCGTAGCCCGGGCACCGCAGGACGGGCAGCCGGGGATAACGCGGGAAGCGATCGGGCTCGTTCCTTGACCGACGGCACAGCGAGAACACCGAGCCGCGCGTGGTCGGCACGATCTGCTGATGGCGGCAACGGTCACAGAGGCCCGCGCGCGGGCCGGCAGGCTCGCCCGGTCCGGTCACCCGCGAGTGAGCTCCTCCAGCGCCACCAGGAACGATTCGTAGGGCAGGCCCGTGACCTCGCGCAGCGCGATCTCGCAGGTCCGGTTGCTCGACACGCAGGCGTCGAAGCCGCGCCCGTCGAGCTCGCGCGCCGTGTCGCCCAGCGCGGCCTGGGGGAGCTCGGGATGAAGCAGGCCGCGGTCACCGGCCATGCCGCAGCACCGCGTCGCCGCGGGCACGACCACCTCGCCGGCCATTCGGGCGGCGATCGCGGTCAGCTTGCCCGCGACGCCGAGATGGGCGGCGGCGCACGTCGGATGCACGACGATCGACTCGAGCGGACGGTCGATCGTGAGACGGTGAAGCAGCCGGTCGTGGACCCAGGCGACCGAGTCGATCACCTCCACCCCGTCGAGCGCCAGGTTCTCGCGGGCGCCGTAGCTGCACGAGCTGGCGTCGATGACGACCGGCAACCGGCCGCCGTCGGTCCAGCGCGCCAGCGCCGCCGCCGTCTTGCCCGCCATGTGGGCCAAGCCGTCGGCGTAGCCCTTCGAGCTCCACGGGGTTGCGCAGCAGTGACCGGCCACGTCAGGCGGGATCCACAGCGGCAAACCCGCACGGGCGGACACGGCGACGAGCGCCTCCGGGACCGTCGGGCGATCCGCGCGGCCGCCGGGATCGGGCGCCCGGCCGAAGATCCGGTTGGTGCATGACGGCAGGTAGACGGCGGCGGCCCCGGTCCGCGAAGTGGCCGGCAGCCGCGCCGACGCGGCATCGGGCATCGCGTCGCTCCACCGCGGAACCAGGTCCTTTGCGCCAAGGCGCTCGCGGGCCAGCCGGGGCAGCGCGCCCGCAGCGCGGTCCCCCGCGGTGCGGGCCACGAGCCGCCCCGCGCGCAGGCCACCCCGAGCCGTCCGCTCGACGATCGCGTAGCGGCGGGCGACCTCGAGCGCGATCCGCTCCGCCCGAGGGGTGTGCTGCCGGCGGCGCAGATCCTTGATCAGCGCGCCGGTGTCGATCGCCACCGGGCACGCCGTCATGCACGATCCGTCGACGGCGCACGTCTCGATCCCGTCGTACTCGTACTGCTCGAGCAGCGCCCGGCGGACCGGCGATTCGGGCGGCTGGCGGGCCATCTCGCGGCGGATGACGATGCGCTGGCGCGGCGTCGTGGTCACGTTCTGGGACGGGCACACCGCCTCGCAGAAGCCGCATTCGATGCACTTGGTGACGCTCTCCTCCACCTCGGGCACGCTCTTGAGATTGCGCAGGTGCACGTCGGGATCGCGGTTAAGCACGATCCCGGGAGCGAGCACCCTCGCCGGGTCGGCGAGCGCCTTGATCTGCCACATCAGCTCGGTGGCCTTGGCGCCCCACTCGCGCTCCACGAACGGCGCCATGCTGATCCCGGTGCCGTGCTCGGCCTTCAGCGAGCCGTCGTACTTGTCCACGATGAGATCGACAAGCTCGTGCAGGAAGGCGTCATAGCGCTCCAGCTCCCCCGCCTTGCCGAACTCGGCGGTGAGGATGAAGTGGAGGTTGCCGGCCGAGGCATGGCCGGCCAGCCCCGGCAGGAAGCCGTGCCGCCCGAGCAGCGCCTGGAGGTCCCGGGCCGCCTCGGCGACGCGCGCCGGCGGGACGCACACGTCCTCGATGAGCATCGTGATCCCGGGCGGCCGGACGGCGGCGAGCAGGCCCTGCATCCCCTCGCGCACCCGCCACAGCAGCTCGACGTCGTGCGCCGCGCGAGTGAACGTCGCCTCCCCGAGCAGCGCCCGCCCGTCGAGGATCGCCCGCCCGGCGTCCTCCAGCGGCGCCAGCTCGTCGGGCGACTCGGCGCGGAACTCGATCAGCAGGGCGGCCGACGTGGGCGGCAGCTCCTTCCACGCCTCGGGCGTACCCGGCATGTTGTAGGCGGCGGCGATCAACGTCGGCGCGACCATCAGCTCGGTGGCGGTCGCGCCGGCTTGCACGAGCGGGCCGACGGCGTCGGCGGCGGCGTCGAGGTCCTCGAAGCCGACGAGGGCGACGCTCGTGTGGCGTCCGAGCGGGACGGTCTCGAACACCGCCTCGGCGACGAACGCGAGCGTGCCCTCGGAGCCGATGACCAGCCGGCGGAAGATCTCCAGCGGCGTGTCGGCGTCCAGGAACGCGCACAGGCGGTAGCCAGTGGTGTTCTTGATCTCAAACTTGCGGGCGATGCGCTGGGCCAGCTCGGCATCGCCGCGGATCTCGTCGCGGATGCGCTCCAGTCCGGCGGCGAGCTCTGGGGCGGCCGCGGCAAACCGCCGCTCCGCATCGGCCCCGCCCGTGTCGATCACGGCGCCGTTGGCCAGCACGAGCGTCAGCTCGCTCACCGTCTGGTAGGAGTCGGCGACCACCCCGCAGCGCATTCCGCCGGAGTTGTTGGCGATCACCCCGCCGACGCAGGCGATATTCGTGCTCGCCGGGTCGGGCCCGAGGCGACGCTGCCGGCGCGCCAGCAGGCGGTTGGCGTGGCCGAGCACGACCCCGGGCTGTACCCGGGCGCGAGCGCCGTCGGCCTCGATCCGCACCCGGCGAAAGTGCCGGCGGACGTCAACGAGGATCGATTCGGTCTGGGTCTGGCCGTTGAGGCTCGTCCCGCCGGCGCGGAAGGTGATCGGGACGCCGAGCTCGGTGACACAGCCCAGCAGGGCGACGATGTCGTCGATGCCCTGGGGCACCACCACCGCCTGGGGGATCAGCCGGTAGGGGCTGGCATCGCCGGCGTAGCGGATCAGGTCCAGCGCGCG
>DATCFW010000530.1:0-10256 GCA_036509295.1 Solirubrobacteraceae bacterium
CCGCCTCGAGGCCGAGCATCTGCCGGGCATCCGTGCGGGCGATGATGAGCAGCGCGTCACCGCTGCGGGCGTCGAGCGCGGCGTTGAGCTTGGCCACCATCTCGTCCGCCGGAATGACCTCCTTGCCCGCGAAGTGACCGCAGCGCTTCGGGAACTCCTGATCCTCGAGCTGGACCGCATTCGCGCCACGGCGTTCGAGCATCTGCACCGTCCGGCGGACGTTGAGCGGTCCGCCGAAGCCGGTGTCGGCGTCGACCACGATCGGGATCCCCACCGCCTCCCGGACCGCCTCGACCGTGTCGGCGAGCTCGGTCAAGGTGATCAGGCCGAGGTCGGGCACCCCGAGCCGGGCATTGGTCACCCCGGCGCCGGTGATGTACGCCGCCTCGAAGCCGAGCCTCTCGATCATCCGGGCGCCGAGCGCATCCGGCGCGCCCGGGAGGATGAGCGGTCCGCCGCCGGCCGGCGTGCTAAGCAGCTCTCTCATCGCCTCCGATCCGGTTCGCCAGTTTAGGTGTTCCGCTTAGCGAAACAGATTCACGTCGTATCGCTGCTTGATCTCGCCAGTCAACCAGTTAGACTCCGGCAGGTCAAGGCGGCGGCGGACTCGGAGCTGTTTCGATGGGCGGAACAACCACGACCGACTACAGACGTATTTGCTCGCCGCGGTGGCGGGGCGGCGCGGGCGTCGGTCTCGGGCGCGGCCGGCGGCAGGGACCGATCAGGCGTCCCCCGCGCACGGCCCTGACTCCCAAAGCGCGTACTACCCACCGAGTACCATGAGCCTCAGTGCTCGGTGGGCCACTCCAGACGCGCAAGACCAGCGTCATGGTCGCTGATCTGATCCGGGAGGGCATCCTCGAAGGGCGCCTGCGCCCCGGCGATCGGCTGAAGGAGGACATGCTCGCCAAGGAACTCGCCGTGAGCCGGACGCCTGTGCGCGAGGCGATCGCCATGCTGCAGGCCGAGGGCCTGCTCGAGGGCCAGCAGCACCGCGGCGCCCAGGTCCGCAGCTACACGCCGGCTGAGCTCGAGGAGATCTACGACCTCCGCAGCATCCTCGAGGGCTATGCCGCCCGGCGCGCGGCGACGCGGATGACCGCCCGCGAGCTGGCCCGGGTGCGCACGAGCATCGAGCGGATGGAGAAGCTCGAGCCCAAGGACCTGGAGCACCTCGTGCAGCAGAACGGCATCTTCCACGACACGATCCTCCAGGCAGCCGATTCTCAGCGCCTGGTCACGATGGTCACCCAGACTCGAGCCCTCCCGCTCATCTACCAGTCCTACGCGTGGTACACGCCTGAGCAGCTCTCGCTTTCGCTCGAGTACCATCGGCGCGTCCACTCCGCACTCGAGCGTCGCGACGCCGAGCGCGCGGAGCACGACATGCGCCACCACCTGTTCAACGCGCGCGAGGCGTTGACCAGCGCCTACGCCGGGGCGGCCGCCGAGGGCGAGACGCCCCGAGCGGTCGAGGCCGTCGGCTAACCCCAGCCGGCCGCCGCGCGTTTGTTACCGCCCGTTCGGCAGGACGAGCCGGCCCGTCCGCCACGGCTCCTCCGCGACGGAGTGGTGACGGCGGCGTGCGTCCACCCAATCGGCCTGGCCTGATTTGAGTCAAGCCCTTAGATTGCGTAATGTATGCAAGATACAACGAGGCGAACAACTGGTACGGCCGACGATCGGCCAGGAGGAGGTGCTGGCGTGACCAGCTTGCGAGAGCGTCTGTCGGATCCTCGGATCCTGGTGGCGGTCGGCGCCCACGATGGCTTGACGGCGACGCTCGCCGCCCGCGCTGGACTCGAGGCGGTCTATCAGGGCGGGTACGCCGTAGCCGCCCATCACCACGGGCTTCCCGACATCGGCCTGGTCGGGCTGAGCGACGTGGCCGAGAGCCTGCGCCGGATGACCGCCGTGGCTGCGATCCCGGTCATCGTCGACGCCGACACCGGCTACGGCTCGGAGCCCGGAGTCCGCCGCTCCGTGCTCGAGCTGGAGGGCGCGGGCGCAGCGGCGATTCAGATCGAGGATCAGGTGTTCCCGAAGCGGTGCGGCCATATGGAGGGCAAGTCGGTCATCCCGCGGGATGAGATGGTGCTCAAGGTGCGCGCCGCCCTGGCCGCTCGACGCGACCCCGAGACGATGATCATCGCGCGGACCGATGCGCTCCAGGCTCACGGGCTCGACGACGCGATCGAGCGCTGCAATGCGTACGCGGACGCCGGAGCGGACGTCACCTTCGTCGATGCTCCGCGCACTCGTCAGCACCTCGAGGAGATCGCGCGCCGCGTCGACGGCCCGTTGCTATCGAACATGTCCGAGACGGGACGGACTCCGCCGCTCACCGCGGACGAGCTACAGGAGCTCGGTTACTCGATCGTCATCTTCCCGAGCACCCAGACCTGGCTCTTTGCTCGCGTGTACCAAGAGCTCCTGGACGAGATCAAGGCGACCGGTACGAGCACGGGGATGGGCGACCGGATGATGGCCTTCGACGACGTCAACGAGCTGCTGGGCCTCTCACGCTGGCAATCGTGACGTGAGCGCCACACGCGACGTCTACGGGGAGCGGGGCTTCGGGGGTCGGCAGGGGGCGGGCCGCCACCCCGCCCTCGTGGTGGTCGACTTCAACTACGCGTTCACCGATCCGCGCTCGCCGCTGCACTGCGACACCGATGCCGCGGTGGAGGCGACCGCGCACCTGCTGGAGGCGGCGAGGGCCGGAGAGCGGCCGGTCGCCTTCACCACGCTCGAGTACGACGCGGGCGGCAGACAGGCGGCGAAGGCATTCATCGCCAAGGCACCCGCGTTGACCATGCTGACGCCGGGCTCCCGGTGGGCCCAGATCGACGAACGGATTGCTCCACGCGAAGGGGAGCCGGTGCTTCTCAAGCTGTTCGCTTCGGCCTTCTTCGGGACGGCGCTCCAGCCGATGTTGACCGCCGCGGGCTGCGACACGCTGGTCGTCACCGGCGCCTCGACGTCGGGGTGCGTCCGGGCAACCGTCGTCGATGGAGTCCAGCACGGTCTGCTCGTCCTCGTTCCCCGCGAGGCCGTGGCCGACCGCGCCCGGAGCGCACATGACGCCTCCCTGCTCGACATCGACGCCAAGTACGGCGACGTCGTCTCGCTCGAACAGGCGATCGCCGTCCTGCGTGGCGCCTGACCAGACGGCGTCGAGGGGGACGGGACTACCGGCGGCCGCGGCCGGCGACGCGTCCCTGGGCAGCGCGGTGAGCCTCGACGGCGACCACGGCGGCGGCCTCCGCCTGTCGCAGCGCCGCCTGCGCCTCCTGCAACGCGTCGGCGGCATGGTCGCGACGCTGCTCGGCGTTCCGAACCGCCCGCTCGGTCCGCTCCACCTCGCGGCGCGCCTCGCGCTCGTCGGCGCTGGCCCGATGGCGATCCCCCTGCACCTGGGCCTCCTGCGGCTTGCCGGACTCAGCCCGCTCGGGGGACCCCGGCCGCCCGGGGGACGCAGCCCGCCGGGGGGACCCAGCCCGCCCGGGAGACCCAGCCGGCTGGCGTAACTGAGCCGGGCCGCTGGACCCCGCCCCCGTCCCCGCGCCGGAGCCGAGGCCGACGTGACGGAGCTCGCGCTCCAGCCGGCCGGCGACGACGAGCTCTCGCGCCTCATCGTCGAGCGCCGCGGCGTTCAGCGTCGCGGAGACCCGCTCGAGCGTCGCTGAGCTGAGCTCGTGCCCGGAGGAGCTGAGCAGCCCTCTCGCGGTGGCGATCAGCTCGTCGATCACTTCGCGCACGTGCTCACCGGCGGCGCGAAGCGCACGAGCGTCCCCGCGGCCGGCCAGCACATCCGCCTGGGCGTCGCGGAGGCCGTCCCCGGCACGCAGCAGCGCGTCGACCGCCGGGCGCTGCGTCCGGATCAGCTGGTTGACCGCCCACGCCGCCACCGACGGCTTGCGCATCGCCGCCACCGCCGTCGCCGGATCACGGTCACCGGCGGTCCGCAGTGCGCGGGCCAGCCCGGCGCGCTCGGTGACGAACTGCTCCAACGGGAGTCCGTACAGCCCATCGGCGTCCATCGCGCCATGATGACGGCTGACAACGGAGCGGGCCCGGGGCGGCGGCTTTACACGTGACTGCAGTCCCGGGTGTGAGGTGGATCTGCGCTCGCCGCGCCGACGTCGCGCTCCCGATCGGCCACTGACGCCACGAACCGCCGCACCGCTCTCGCCCAACGGTGGTCTTGCCGTTGCCGTTGCCGCTGGCGATGATCACCACTCGACGCGCGGCCATACCGGCGAGTGTCCCCCGGGGCGCGCCCGTGCTACGGCTGACGTTAGGCTCCGCGGCCACATGGCCTCGATCCTCGTCCTGCAGCACATCGCCTGCGAGCCGCCGGCCGCCTACGAGGACGAGCTGAGGTCGTGGGGAGCGGAGCTACACCGCGTGCAGATCGACGAGGGTGCCACCCTGCCCGACTGGAGGGAGTTCGCTGGGATCGTCGCCATGGGCGGCCCGATGGGGGCCTACGAGGACGAGCGGCTGCCGTGGCTCAGCGAGGAGAAACGACTGATCGCCGAGGCGGTGCGAGCCGGCACCCCGTACTGGGGCGTGTGCCTGGGGTCCCAGCTGTTGGCGGCGAGCCTCGACGCCGCCGTGTTCCCCGGGCCGCAGGCCGAGGTCGGGCTGCTGCCGGTGTTCACCACCGCGGCGGCCAGCGCCGACCCGGTGTTCAGTGCGGCGCCGCCCGAGTTCGTCGCTCTGCAATGGCACGGAGACACGTTCGAACTGCCCGACGGCGCGGTCCAGCTCGCCCGGTCCGCCGCCTATCCCCAGCAGGCATTCGTGTTCCAACGCGCCTACGCGCTGCAGTTCCATCTCGAAGTGGACGCGGCGCTGGCGACCACGTGGGGCGAGGTGCCGGCGTATGCCGACAGCCTCGAGGCGCTGCTCGGCCAAGGCGCGCTGCCGCGGCTGGTGGATGACGTGCGTCGCCACGAGACCGCAGCGACGGGGCTCGCGCGCCGGCTGTTCGCAGCGTGGCTCGAGCACGTGGTCGGGCTCACCCCGGCCCCGAGTACCGTCTAGTCGGGCGACTCTGACCGCCGGCGCTCCTCGAGTTTGCGGCGTAGGTAGCCCGCCTTCTCGGCGCGGCGACGGTGACGATCGGCCTCCGCCTCGGTATCCGCGGTGGCGAGCTTCTCGCTCTGGGTGCGTTCCTCTTCCAGCTGGCGCCGGCGCAGATCGTCGGTCGAAGGCTCGTCTGCGGCCATGCCGAAAACGATACTTGATCGCTGGCGTTGAAGCTGGATAAAGTCAATTGAATTAGTAATGTTCTCGGACAACGACCCCGGAGAAGCCGGCGAAGCCGGCGGTGACGATCCACGCGTATTCACCGCCGCTGCGCCGGACCGGCGCCTACCGGGTCGGCGACGACGGCGCGCTCGAGCGCGAGTCGCTGAACTTCGAGGTCGAGTTGTGCGGCGAGGCGGCTGCGGCTGACGCGCCTCGGGGGGCGGCCGCCGACCGAAGTCGTGGCCACTGCGCCGTGATCGGCTAGCGTCCGCTCGATGTACCGGAGCGTCACCCACGACGGCATCGATGACGTCGTGCCGATCGAGGAGCCACTGGAGATCCGGGTGGACGGCGCGGCCCTGGCGATCACGATGCGCACCCCCGGCCACGACGAGGAGCTGGCGCTCGGCTTCCTCTACGGCGAGGGGCTGATCGAGGGCTCGCGGGCGGCCGGCCTCACCGACGACTTCGCCAACAACACGATCGAGGTGACCGGGCCCCTCACCCGCGACCCCGGGGTGCGCCGGTTCTACACCACCTCGTCGTGCGGCGTGTGCGGCAAGGGGGCGCTCGAGGAGGTGGCGGTGCTGAGCGCGCCGGTGTCCGCGGCGCCGACGATCTCGCGCGCGCTCGCCGCGGACCTCCCCTCCCGCCTCGAGCAGCCCGGCTTCGAGCGCACCGGTGGGTTGCACGCCACCGGCCTGTTCGACGCCGCCGGGAACGCGCTCTGCACGCGCGAGGACGTCGGCCGCCACAACGCCATGGACAAGGTCATCGGGTGGGCGCTCACCGCCGGGCGGCTGCCGCTGGCCGGGCACATCCTGTGCGTCAGCGGTCGGCTGTCCTTCGAGCTGGTGCAGAAGGCGGCCGTGGCCGGCGCGCCGATCCTGATCGGCGTGGGCGCCCCGAGCTCGCTGGCGATCGAGCTCGCTGGGGATCGCGGGCTGACGCTGTGTGGGTTCGCGCGACGCGGGCGCGTCAACGTCTACACGCGCGCGGAGCGAATCGCCGACGAGTAGGAGGGCTCACGGCTGAGTAAGTGGCGGTTCCGAACGCCCTCAGCCACCTCGTGTCCTGCCTGGGCGATGAGTGAGCATCGCCGATATCACCGTAAACAGGCGTTTGATAGCAGCCGAGCTTGCTTCGCGGCAACTAGGCGATCCTCGTCAGCGCGGGGTTGGCAGCGGGGCGGTCCGGCGGCACGCAGACCATTCCCTCGCTGAACCCGGCCGAGCCGACCCCAAAGGCGGCGTTGAACCGGTCCAGGTTGACGAGTGTCAGCAGTGCGGTGATCTCGACAAGCTGCTCGTCGCTGAAGTGCTCCTTCATTCGGGCGAATAGCTCGTCCGTGACCTCGACCGGCGTTCGCATCACGGCGACCGCGTAGTCGATCGCCAGCTTCTCGCGTTCGGTGAATAGGTCGCTCTGGCGGTAGCGCGGTAAGGCCAGCAGCTCCTCGTCAGAGAAGCCCGAGTTGCGGCAGATCTGCGAGCCGAGGTCGACGCAGAACTCGCACCCGATCATCTGCGCACCCTTCAGCTCGACTAGGTTCTTGAGCCGCTCATCGACGGACTTCCCCTTGCGTACCACCTGGTTGAACTTGCCCATCCCAAACATCATCTTCGGCTGGTGGGCCCAGAGCTCCATCGGCTCAAGTCCGCTGCCGGACTGCGGCTCCCGGCCGGTCAGCTTCTTCATCATCCTCGGTCCGAACTTGTAGACGAGCTTGACCTTCAGGCCGGCGTCAGCCTGCTGCACGCCGTTGATGCGCGCCATTTAGGCACCTCCTGTCACATAGGTTGGGGTTCGGGGGTCTATCCGGTATGACCCGCCAGACCCGGAAGATGTGACAGCGATGGATGAATCTGACCTGGCCAACAAGTTCGACCGCCAGCGGCCCCAGCTGCGCGCGGTCGCCTACCGGATCCTCGGCTCGCTGAGCGAGGCCGACGACGCCGTGCAGGAGGCGTGGCTACGGCTGCGGCGGACCGACGCCGAGCAAATCGACAGCCTCGAGCGATGGCTGACGACGGTCCTCGCCCGGATCTGCCTGAATATGCTCCGATCCCGCCGGACGCGCGCCGAGCAGCCGCTCGACAGCTTGCGGCCGGAGCCAATCATCGACCACCCAGCCACCGGGACCGATCCCGAGCACGAAGCGTTGCTGGCGGACTCAGTCGGGATCGCGCTGCAGGTAGTGCTGGACACCCTCAGCCCCGCCGAGCGGCTCGCGTTCGTCCTACACGACATGTTCGCGGTGCCGTTCGACGAAATCGCAGCAATGGTCGACCGCTCACCGCAGGCGACCCGTCAGCTCGCCAGTCGCGCCCGCCGCCGCGTGCGCGATGCAGCGCCAGTGGCCGACCCGGACCTGACCCGCCAGCAGGCGGTGGTCGATGCGTACTTCGCCGCCGCACGGGAGGGCGACCTCGAGGCGCTGGTGGCGGTGCTCGACCCGGACGTCGTGCTCCGAGCCCACCGCCGCGACGGCAACCCGCTCGAACTCCACGGCGCCGCGCGAGTCGCGCAAGGGGCGATGACGGCCCGGCAATTTGCGCCGTTCGTTCGCCCGGCGCTGGTCAACGGCGCCGCCGGCGTGGTCGCGTTCGACGGCGAGCAACCGTTCGCGGTGCTCGCGTTTACGGTCGTCAGCGACCGCGCGGTAGCGATCGACGTCTTCAACGACCCCGAGCTGGTCGCCAAGCTCGACATCCGCGGCATCACAGCCTGATCGACACGCAACCACCGAGTTCAGATAACGCCCGACTTCGCATAGACGAAGTCGTGAGCCCCCAGCTCAGCCGGAAACGGCCGCGTCCACGAGGCCGGCCAGCTCGGACTCGGAGGACCACGCTCCGACCGACGCCCGGATGAGGCCGTGAGACGGAATGCTTCGCACGACGAACCCCTGCTCCGCCAGCCGGGCGACCTCGGCATCGATGTCCGGTACGTTCGGCTTCCAGGCGACGAGCGTGGAGCGACCGCGCGGTCCCACCTCGAGCCCGCGGCCGGCCAGGCCATCCGCCAGGTCGGCGGCGAGCTGCGCCGCCCGGCTGTGGACCCACTCCCAACCGGCCTGCTCGAGAACCGCCAGCGAGGCCAGCGCCCACGCGCTCCGCAGCCCGGGCGGAAAGCCGTGATCAAACCGGGCCGCGTGCTCGGCCGGCGGCGAGTCAAGCGCCGCGTGGGCATCGGCCAGCGAGCCGTAGCCCGGCCACGGAATGGTGAGCTCGTCCACCTGATCGGCGCGGACGTATAGGCAGCCGCTCCCCTCGGGACCGCACAGCCATTTCTGACCCGAACCGGCATAGAACGCGCATCCCAGCGCGGTGACGTCGACCGGCACGGCGCCCACCCCCTGGGCGGCGTCGAGCAGGACGGGAACGCCGGTCGCAGCCAGCGCAGCGCTGTCGACGACGCGGCCGCTGACCCAGGAGACGTGCGAGCACGCCACCAGCCGGGTCGACGAGCGCACCGCGTCAGCGAGCCCGGCGAACGGCACCACCGTCACCTCGATTCCGACCTGGCGGCGCAGGCGGCCGAGCGGCGCGAGCAGACCGGGATGCTCCTCATCGCTGGTGACGATCTCATCACCGGCGCGCAGGTTCAGGCCCGACAGGACGGTGTTCACGCCGTCGGTGGTCGAGCCGGTCAGCGCGACGTCGGTCTCGGCGCACCCGAGGACTCGCGCATAGCCGGCGCGCAGATTCGCGGCTAGCCCCTTGACCGACTCCATGTACGCCTTACCGGCTCGCCCGCCGGTCAGCTCGGCGTCGATCCGCTCATGGACGACCTCGGCGGCCCGCCGGGGCAGCGGCCCCTCGGTACCGGCGTTGAGGTACGAGGCACGCTCGAACACCGGGAACTGGGCGCGGAACTCGGCGGCGTCGGTCACGTCGCCCTATCTTAGGGCCCGCGACCTTGTCACTGACGGTTCCGACGGCGTCTGGACGCGCCTGACGGGCGGCGGCTACCCGACGGCGATACCGGCCTTGCGGCACTCGGTGGCCAGCGCCTGTGCCGGTGTCCCGGTGATTCCCCCGGCCCGGCCGACCCCGCTGCACAGCGCCCGGGCGCCGGCCCCGCAGCGGTAGATCTGCGAGCCGCCGGTCGAGTAGGCCAGCGCCACCGAAATGCATCCGTGACTCGTCTTCTTGCCGGCGACGGCAAACGAGATGACGAGCGCGACAACGCCGACGGCAAGCACGCCGAGCACGCCGCGGATCATCCACCGCTCACGTCCGCTGAACGCGCGCCGCCGCTGGACCTCCTCGGCGTGCCCCGGTGGCAGGACCAACATCTGGCGGCGAGTCTACGGGCGCGCAGGGCTGGCGGGGCGCGCAGGGCTGGCGGGGCCCGCAGGGCTGGCGGGGCCCGCACACCGCGGACCCCGCCGTCCCGTCAGATCGGGGGGCGCGGCTAGAAGCCGCCTGTCCCGTCGGGCGTGCCCAGGCCGGTCGGGCCGTCATAGCCCGGCCCGGCGGTGCACAGGTACGACCCCGAGCAGCTGCCGTTCGAGCCACTGGTGACGTCGAACAGCGACGCCGTGTGGCCGTATGGGTAGCTGCCCTCGATCACCGAGCCGGTGTTGCCGGCCAGCGCGTACACCGACGCGATCAGCGGCGAGCTGAGGCTGGTGCCGCCGACCTGGGCCCAGCCGTCGAGCCCCTGGACCGCCCCGGCCTCGATCAGGTAGTCAGCAGTACGCGCTCGAGCCGCAGCTGTTGTACGTGTCATAGACCCCGAGACCCGAGTTGGGATCGGCGTCGGCTGACACGTCGGCGACCGTCCGGTGAGCGCATCCCACGTCCGTCTGCCACGCCGGCTTGGGCTCATAGCTCGAGCAGCCGCTGCCGGCACCCGACCACGCCGCCTCGGTCCAGCCGCGCGCGTTGCCCGCCTGGGTGAGCGTCGTGCCCCCGACCGCGGTCACGTATTGCGACGCCGCCGGGTACTCGACGCCGTAGCCCGAGTCGCCCGAGCTGACCGTGATCGCG
>DATCFW010000531.1:0-11851 GCA_036509295.1 Solirubrobacteraceae bacterium
TCAGTTGGCCGCCGGCGGTCGGATCCGGGAAGCTCGCGAAGCCGTGACTGCGCATGCAGCGGGCGAACGCCAGGCCGTCCGCGCGCGGGGTGCGCGCCTGTGCGGCCGTTTGCGACGGGCCCAGACCGGTGGCCGGCACCAGGTGCTGACAGGCCGTGTCGGCTGTCGCAAACTGGGGACTGCCGACCAGGGGCGTCACCTCGTCCTTCGGGATCTCTCCGCTGCTGGTGGGGTCCGGGAAACTCGGCACCCCGTGGGATCGCATGCAGTGGGCGTAGGCGACCGTTCCACCCTGCGCGGTCGTGCGCGCAGTCGCAGATGATCCGCTGCCACAGCCGGCTGCGAGCACCGAGACGGCAGCGACGGCGAAGGCGGAGGCGGGGACCAGTGGACGGCGAGATCGCATGAGCTTGGGCTCCTTGAGCGGGACCTGGGATAGTCACCTTGGACCCGAGGAAGGACAGCTCGAAGCCTGCGCCACGCCGGGTTACAGGCCGGTTACCGTGTTATGTCGCTGTTATCCGCCGTCCGGCATCGTCAGTGCGGTGAAGATCGACCTAATGCTGGGGGAGTCCAGCTTGCGAGTGCCTCGTATTCAGACGACCGTCCGTTGGCGGCTGACGCTGCTCTACAGCGTCCTGTTTCTGATCTGCGGCGTGGCGCTCCTGGCGATCACGTATTGGCTCTTCGCCAATTTCGCAATCTCACCGCCGAAGCCTGGGCCCGGGCCGGATGGGCGGCCGAGTTCGACGAGCATGGCGGTCGCGACTGCGCTCTCGCACGAGCGCTCGATCGGCCTGCACCGCCTGAAGGTCTGGTCGGGGATCGCGTTGGCGCTCATGGCTGTCGTCTCAGGCATGCTCGGATGGGTGGTGGCCGGGCGCGTGCTGGCGCCACTGCGGACGATCATCGCGGCGACCGAGCGGATCTCGGAGACGAACCTGCACGAGCGCCTGGCGATGCCGGGTCCGCGTGATGAGCTACGCCTGCTTGCCGACACGATTGACCGGCTGCTGGAGCGCTTGGAGGCGGCGTTTGACGCGCAGCGATCGTTCGTCGCAAACGTCTCGCATGAGCTGCGCACCCCGCTGGCGATGCTGCGGACCACGCTCGACGTCGCGATCGGCAAGCCCGGCGGCGTGCCGGTGCAGACCCGTGAGCTTGACGCCGATCTGCGAGTGGATCTCGACCATGCCGACCGGCTGGTGGAGAGCTTCCTCACCCTCGCTCGCGCCCAAGCCGGCCGGCTCGAGGACCACAACCAGGTGGCGCTCGAGCCGCTCATCACCGCCGCGCTCACCGCCCGCGCCGAGCCGATCGCCGCCAAAGAGCTGACGGTCGAGACGCATCTCACCGCGGTCGAGGTAGCCGGCAGCGCCACGCTGCTGGGGCGCATGATCGAGAACGTGATCGAGAACGCCGTGCGCCACAACCAGACCGGCGGCTCGATCGAGCTCACCCTCGCGCCCTGCCACGGACGGCAGGCGCGAGTGGTCATCGACAGCGGCGGCCCGGTGCTCGACCAGTCCGCCGTCGCGCACCTCGCCCAACCGTTCAAACGCCTCGGCCAGGACCGCACTGGATCACAGAACGGCCATGGGCTTGGGCTGTCGATCGTCGCCGCCATCGCTGCCGCGCACGAGGGCACCCTCGATCTCCACGCTCGCGCTGAAGGCGGGCTCCGCGTCCAGATCACGCTTCCGGCCGCAACCATCCCACAGCTCGCGCAGGCCACCCGATGAGGGTCCTGGTCGTCGAGGACATACCCCGCCACGCCAACCGGATCGCCGAAGGGCTGCGCGACCAGGGGATCGCCGTCGACGTCGCCTACGACGGCCACGAAGCCGTCTCGAAGCTGAACATCAACCCCTACGACGTCGTCCTTCTCGACCGCGACCTCCCGGGCATCCACGGCGACCAGCTCTGCCAGATCATCACCCACAGCGACGATCCGCCGATGATCCTGATGCTCACCGCCGCCGGCGGTCCCGCCGACCGCGTCGACGGGCTCGCGCTCGGCGCCGACGACTACCTCCCCAAGCCGTTCCACTTCCCCGAACTCGTTCTCCGCCTCCGCGCGCTCGCCCGCCGCAAACCCACCGCTGCCAGACGAGCCCTCCATGCGGCCGGGGTCGACCTGGACCCGCTCACCGGCACCGTCACCCGCGACGGACGAGGGATCATGCTCTCGGCCAAGGAACGCGCCGTGCTCGAAGCCCTGCTCAGGGCCAGCCCCGGCGCACTCAGCGCAGAGCGGCTGCTCGAGCAGGCCTGGGACGAGAATGTGGACCCGTTCACCAACACGGTCAAGGTCACCATCGCCCGACTCAGACGCAAACTCGGGCAGCCCGACATCATCCACACCACCCCCGGAGTCGGCTACAGCATCACCGAGGCGCCCTGACCGGACCGACCGACCGGGCTCGGCTGGTAAGTCATCCGTCTGGTCGCGTCGCTGAAGCTTCTCGCCCCACCAGCGCCGCTGCCGCCCTGAGCGACGTTGCCGCTCAGCGTGACCCGGTCAAGCGCCAGCCGCCCCTCGTCGAAGACCGGTCCGCCCATTCCTGCGCCACTTCTGCTTCGACTCTGAACTCCGCCCGATCGGTGACGCTCGCGTTGGGTCGCAGCACGTATTGACAGGCAGCCTTGCGGCTGCGTATTATGGGCAGCCAGATGGCTGCCCATTCAACCCTCGACCAGGTGTTCAAGGCGCTGGCCGATCCGAGCCGGCGGCTACTGCTCGACAGCCTGAACGAGCGCAATGGCCAGACCCTGCACGAGCTGGGATCGCGGCTGGATATGGCTCGCCAGTCGGTGAGTAAGCACCTCGCCGTGCTGGAGGCGGCCAACCTTGTCACCACCGTTCGCCGCGGCCGGGAGAAGCATCACTACCTGAACGCGGCGCCCATCAACGAGATCGCCGAACGCTGGATCACGCGATACGAGCAGGACCGCGTCCACGCGCTCGCCGATCTGAAAAGAGCACTGGAGGACAACCCCGTGGACAGACCCTCGTTCGTCTACACCACGTACATCCGAACCACACCGGAGCGGCTCTGGCAGGCCCTGACCGAGCCCGCCTTCACCAAGCGCTACTGGTCGATCACCTTTGACACCGACTGGCAGGCCGGCTCACCCATGAGCTGGCACCAGCGCGGCCTGAAGATCACTGACCCGGAGCAGGTTGTACTCGAGTCCGAGCCCTACCGCCGGCTCTCATACACCTGGCACACCTTCTCTGCGGAGTGGGCCGAGTCGTTCGGCTTTAGCGACGAGGCACATGAGCGCCTCCGCTCCGAGCGGCGCTCGAAGGTCACCTTCGAGATCGAGGCGCTCGACGCCGAGCAGGTGAAGCTCACCGTCCTGCACGATGACCTCGAGCCCGGCGGCGTGACCGCCTCGATGATCAGCCAGGGCTGGCCGCGAGTCCTCGCCAACCTCAAGACGCTGCTCGAGACCGGGGAGGCACTCCCCGAGAACCCGGAGCCGCCGGCGCCGATCCGGCTGGGGCTGACGGCGGCATGACCGGGACGAGCATGAATCCGGGGATGGCGATGGGGATGGGGATGGGCGCCGCGTCGGTGCCGATCATGGCGGCGATGATGCTGCCGAGCGCGGTCCCCGCGATCGCGCGTCGCGCTCGGGAGCACGATGGCGGGCTCGCGGCGCCGCTGTTCGCCGGCTCCTACCTCGGCACCTGGGCACTGGTCGCGCTCGCGATGTCAGTGCTCTACCAGCCGCCTGGCGCCGTGACCGCAGGCGCGCTGGTGGTCGGCGCGGGCGTGTACGAGCTCACGCCGCTGAAGCGCGAGTGCCGCCGCCGCTGCCGCGAGCCTGTCCGCTCGGGCCGGCGGTTTGGCGTCCATTGCGTCGGCTCGAGCATCGGGCTGATGCTGGTGCTCGTTGCCGTGGACGCCATGAGCATCCCGCTGATGCTCGCGCTCGCGGTCGTCGTGCTCGCCCAGAAGCTGCTCCCGCCTCATCCCGCCGTCGACGTGCCCCTGGCGGTGGTGATCGTCGCCTTCGGCATCGCCATCGCCGCAACCTAAAAAACCACCAGGAGACAACCCATGACCATCCACACCACCGCCAGTCGCGAGCAATGGCTCGCCGCCCGCCTCGAGTTGCTCGAGGCCGAGAAGGACCTGACGCGCCGCAGCGACGACGTGGCCCGCCAGCGCCAGCAGCTGCCCTGGGTCCCCGTCGAGAAGGACTATCGCTTCCAGACCGAAGCCGGCCCCGCCTCGCTGGCCGACCTCTTTGGAGGGCGCTCACAGCTCCTCGTCTACCACTTCATGTTCGGACCTGAGTACACGGGTGGCTGCCCGTCATGCTCGGCGATCGCCGATGGCTTCAACGGTTCCGCCGTTCACCTGGAGCATCACGATGTCGGGATGATCGCGGTGTCGCGCGCCCCGATCGACCACCTGGTCGCCTACCAGCGACGGATGGGCTGGACCTTCCCCTGGGTGTCGTCGATGGACAGCGACTTCAACTTTGACTTCAACACCTCGTTCACCGAGGACCAGCAGAGCTCAGGGACCGTTGACTACAACTACCGCTCGAAGGACACCACCTGGATCCGGGAGCGCGACGAAGCGGGCGGCGCTATCGAGCACGCTGCGATGTGCGGTATCGGCACCGCCGCCTACGTCCGCGAGCAGCCCGGCATGAGCGCCTTCGCCCTCGAGGACGGGGTCGTGTACCACAGCTACTCAGCCTACGCGCGCGGCCTGGACGGGCTGTGGGGCATGTACCAGTGGCTGGACCGGGCGCCCAACGGTCGCAACGAGACCGGGGCATGGTGGCGCCGGCGAGACGAGTACTAGACACGCCTCAGCCGCCCGGCCGGGAGTCGTAGGCGCCGCGAGGCGGGCGGACGCCGCCGAGTAGCCAGCGACGGCCGTCCCAGCGCTCCGCCAGCGTCCGTCTTGGCACCGGCGTCCACCTGGGTGGGCGAGTCAGCCGGAATCGCCTGGGCCTGAGGAGAGGCCGTCGAGGGCACCGCGTTACGGCTCGGGGGATTTTGCGAGGCGGAGAGCGTGCCGATGGTCAGCGCGGTATGCGCCCCTCAGCTCGACAGCGTGCCTTGCGCCACCGCGTTCTCGAGCAGCCGACGCAGCAGGCGGCGTAGCTCATCGCGCTCGCTCGAGCTGAGTCCGGCGGTGAGGGTCGGCTCGATCGCCTCGACGCGCGGTCGCAGGCGGGCGAGCTCCTGACGTCCTGCGGTGGTGAGCTGCAGGACGTTTCGGCGGCGATCATCCTCGTCGCGCTCGCGTCCGATCAAGCCCCGGCGCACCATGCGAGCGACGAGATCGGCGATGGTGGAGCGATCGAGGTCGAGCACGCGTCCGAGCTCGCGCTGGCTGGCCCGAGGTCGCTGATCGAGGACGCTGAGCGCGGCGAACTGGACACTGGTGGTCTCAGCGCAGACATCGCGCAGCCACACGGCGACGTGCAGTTGCTGGGCGCGTCGGAGCAGATGTCCGGTGTGGGGCAGCGGCCCGGCGCGGAGGCTCACTGGTATGTGACGGCGGGGGTGAGCAGGATGGGCGCGAAGAACGCGGCGATCGCGGCGTGCGCGTCCAGCGGCAGCACGTGGGCGATGAACTGGTCGGGCCGGACGATGACCAGGCAGCCGAGTTCCCGGTCGATCCGGCGGGCGTCGAAGATGTCGCGTCCGGGTTGCGGGTCGGCGGAGAACACCTTCTCGTAGTCGATGAGTCCGAGTGTCCCTTTGTGCGGGAGCAGCAGGGCTGGGAGCTCGCCTAGCTCGACGTCGCGGTGCGCGACCTGCAGGACCGCGCGGACGTCGATCAGCGCGTCGATATCGACATCCGGCGGAGTGAACCGCTGCAGTGGGGAGCTCACGTCCTCGCCGAGCCACGCGCACAGGCGGGCGAGACGTTCACCCGGGCGATCGGAGAAGGCGTAGAGGCGCCATCGGCCGTCCGCGCGGGCGACGTGGCCGAGCTGCATCGCGCGTGCGTCGGCGACCCGGATGACGGGGGCCGAGTGAAAGCGCGTCCCGATCTCGAACCCGCTCGCCAGCGTCGCGTGGTCCACGTGCCCGATCAGCTCTGACTGGCCGTAGCGAATGGCGACCCCGGCGGTGTAGCCGCCCTGGCGCACGAAATAGTCCTGGAGCTCGGCCGGATCGACGCCGCCGTTTTCGGGATGCTCGGGGTCGCGCGGCGGTGCGGCGAGCATCGCCGACCACTCGCGGTCGAAGTCGATGAGCTGTTGTGCGACCGGGTGGCGCTCGGCGGAGTAGGTGGCGAGCAGCGCCGGATCGCTGCGGCCCTGGATGACCGCGGCCAGCTTCCAGCCGAGGTTGAACGCGTCTTGCATCGAGACGTTCATGCCCTGTCCGGCCTTGGCGCTGTGGGTATGGCAGGCGTCGCCTGCGATGAAGACCCTCGGCATCTCATCGGGAGCCGTCGCGTCGTCGAACGCGTCGGTGAGGCGCTGCGCGACCTCGTAGATGGAAAACCAGGCCACCTGCATGACCTCGATCGTGTAGGGCGCCAGCACCCGGGCAGCGACCTCCATCACGTCATCGCTGGTCATCGCGCGCACGCGCGCGCGGTTCTCGTCGGTGACCTCACCGAGATCGACGTAGAAGCGCACCATGTACCCGCCCTCACGGGGAATGAGCACGATGCTCCCGCTCGTCGACTGGATCGTGGCCTTCAGGCGGATGTCAGGGAAGTCGGTGACCGCCAGGACATCAAGGACGCCCCAGGCGTGGTTGGCGACGTCGCCGCGCAGCTCGCGGCCGATCGCCTGTCTCACGACGCTGCGCGCTCCGTCGCAGCCGACGACATAGCGAGCGTCGACGGTGAAGCGCGTGTCGCTACGGGCGAGCCTGACCCGGACCGGGCGGGTGCCGTCCGACGCGACGTCGACACCCTCGCAGCTCACCCCGTAATCAGGTGAGAGCCGGTGCGCGGAGTTGCGCATGACGCCCAACAGATGCTGGAGCACCCGCGCTTGGTTGACGATGACGTGGGGGAGCTCCGACAGCTCGTCGTTAGTGTCCCGGGCGCGGCCCGACCGGATGATCCGGCTCGGGTCGGCCGGATCGGGTCGCCAGAATGACAACTCGTT
Organism: Solirubrobacteraceae bacterium; assembly: GCA_036509295.1. GTDB lineage: Bacteria > Actinomycetota > Thermoleophilia > Solirubrobacterales > Solirubrobacteraceae > Palsa-465. The sequence goes on from DATCFW010000531.1 coordinate 7,111, forward strand.
GACCCAGTAGGCCTCCGACATCAGACGCTCACTCAGTCCGAAGGCCTCGAGCATCTCAAGTGTGCGGCACGCCACCCCGTCGGCCTGCCCGAGCTCGAGTGGCCCGGCTCGGCGTTCCACGATGCGGGTTGTGATCCTCTCGAATTGAGCGAGCTGCGCGGCGAGGACGAGGCCGGCCGGTCCGGTGCCGACGATAAGCACGTCGACCTCGTCCTGCTCCTCCAGCCGCCGCACGGCCGGCGCATCGGCGACGGGCACGACGGCCGGGTCGCCCGCGTAGAAGCCGTTGAGGTAAAACTGCACCCGCTCTCCTTTCGTTGGTGCACCAACTATACGGGGCGCGCCTCAGCGACCGCGCTCATGCTGTCTCGTCCGCCAGGACCCTGCCGGTGGGGGGTGAGCGGAGCGCCGCCAGAAGCGGCGGCGAGTGCCACGCGGCCGAATCGCCGTCGAGGAATTCGTCGAGATCCGGTGTCTGCGGACGGGCGCCACTGAGGGCGTAGATCAGCACGGCAATCACGGCGCCGCCGACGGCAAGCCCCAAGCCGATCCACAGCGCGATCCCGGTGCCGGCGTTCACGTTGCCACCAACAGTTTCGGCCATGTGCGCGAAGATCGGCGCGATCATGAACGCCGCGACAGCCCGCAGCAGCTCGACGAGCGCGAACACGCGCTGGAGACTGGCCGACGGCAGCGAGAAGCCTGCGACGAACAGAGCCGGGGCCACCGTCGCGCCGAGCCCGATGCCGGTCAGGCCGGAGCCGATCAGGGTGAGCGCCTGACTGGACGGAACCTCGACGCGGAACACCGCGATGCCGGCAGCGAGGAAGACCATCCCCGCCAGCGGGAGATAGTGCATCGCGCGCTTGGTGATCACGGCACCGAGGGCAAACGCGGTCAGGATGGCGCCAGCCAGCTCGGGCAGGTACAGCAGCCCGACGTGAATCGGCCCGTACCGCGAGGCGAGCACGCCGGCTGTCAGCTCGGTCGCCGAGATCGATGCCGCGGCGGCGAACAGTGCGACGACGAGGCCCGCCACCGGCATCGAGCTACGGAGCATGCCTCGGATCGTCAACAGCGGCCGTTTGGCGCGGTACTGGTATACGACGAGGACCAAGATCAGCACGAGGCCAGTCGCCAGCGGCACGGCGGTGGAGACGGCCAGGAACGGGTGAGAGATCAGCTCGGAAGCACCGAAGAACGCTGCCGTTGGCCCCGCGACGGCGAGCGCGATCGCGCGCGGATCCCACGGAGCGCTGCGATCCATCGCCGGAGCGTCTTCGAACGTCAGCAGCGCGAGCACCAACGCGGCGAGCGAGATCACGGCCACGATGAGGAACAGCGGCCGCCACGCGTGGGCGTGGGCCTGGAGGCCGCCGACTGCCGGGCCGATCGCCACTGCCCCGAAGATGCACATGTTCATGATCATGGCCGTTTCGCGCAGCCTCTCCTTCCCGAAGGAGATAGCCAGCGGCGGCACGGCGGCGATCAGCAGCAGGCTTGTGCACGCGCCCTGGAGGATGTGCCCGGCGAAGAACATCGCCGCGTTCTGGGCCCCCGCGGCCAGGCACGACCCAACCACGAGCAGCACCGCATAGACGACGAGCATCCGCCGCTGCGGGAGATGCTGTGCGAACGCCACCGCCAACACCGTCCCCGCCGCATACCCGGCGTTTCCCATGCCGAAGGCGAGGCTCATCGACGTGAGGCTCATGTGCAGATCGCCGGCGATGATCGGCGTGAGTGGCTGCAATGCTGCCGACAGCGCCAGGTATGGAACCAGCGCAAAGATCACCATCCCGGCCGCGGCCCGGTAGCGGCCTGCGAGTGGTCCCCGGCGCATTACCGCGAACGCGCCAGGGACGCGAGATCAAACACGCCGACGTGACCGGCCGATCCGAACGGCCGCCCACAACAACGAACATGCAACGACACCAGGCCGAATCGGACATCACTCACCACTTAAGTTGTACAGCAACCCGAGACGGATGTCGCGCGGCTGCGAGAACATGAGACCCGGTTGCGGATAAGGCTGTCCGCTCCTAGACTCAGATCGTGACGATCTCAGCTCCGGCGCCGCGGCGGAAAGACGCCCAACGCAACCACGAGGCGATCCTCGTCGCCGCCCGGGAGCTGTTTGCTGACTGTGCGGACGTCCCGATGTGCGAAGTGGCACGGAGGGCCGGCGTCGGCCAAGCAACGCTCTACCGCAACTTCCCGGACCGCCGAGACCTCGCCGCGGCCCTCCTCGCCGAGCAAATGGAGCGGACCGAACTCGTCGCCGAGCAGCACGTCGACGACCCAGACGCGTTCTTCGTCCTGTTACGGACGATGATCGAGAACATGGCCAGCTTCTCCGCGCTCGGCCAACTCGCACGGGAAGATGCGTGCCTCGGTTCCGAGCTCGAGCGACGGCGACGGCGTTTCGCTGAACTCATGAAACAGCCGCTCTCGGCGGCCAAAACCGCGAGGACGCTCCGACGCGACGTCACGATGGATGACGTATTCCTCATGCTCTCGGCGGCCCGAGGAGCCATGGACGGCGCCGACGGCCCCGTGTCCCGAGCGTCCGCCGGCGCTCGCGTCCTCACCCTCGTACTCAACGGCCTGACACCGCAGCCCTACCCCACCTGACACGAATCTCGACCAGGTCCTCCGGGGCAACGAGCGATCGGAGCGCGGTCCTTCAAGACCCTCGGCTCCGATCTAGCTCCGCTAGGTCTCGCTGTCGGGCCTGACCGAAGGGTCCGGCGCGGCATCGGCGCGCTGCCCGGCGGTCCGTCTCGTTGTCCGACGTCCGCGCCGCTCGAGGTCCGAGTGAAGCTCCTTGATCCGGTCAAAAATGTAATCGGCCGCCGCTTGACGTTCGTCGCGCGTTGTCTCTGAAACAGCATCGAATTTGAACGGCGCTCCATATTGAACCGTTACCTTCGGAAATTGCATTCGCTTCCAATTCCGGACCTGATGAGAACCGAGGATCGCGACCGGCACGACGGGAGCTCCGGACTCGAGCGCGAGCCTGCCGACTCCCGGCTTTGCCGATGCCGCCAGCTTCCCGGTCCGAGACCGGGTGCCCTCGCAATACATCACCATCGCACCGCCGCGCTCGAGGATTCTGAACGCAGTGGTGAACGCCTCCTCGTCCTGGTCGCCGCGACGAACTGGAAATACGCCGCCGTGGCTGTAGATCCAGCTCAGCGGGCCGGAGCCGAACAGCTGGGACTTAGCCATGAACTGGATGCGGCGTCGAATAAAGGCGGCAGTGAAGAAGTGATCCATGTTCGAGGCGTGGTTCGGCGCGAGGATCAATGGTCCCGCCGGGACATTGCCGCTGTCGATGCCTCGTGCACGAAACGTGGTGAGAGCATGGAATACGGTTGCCGCGCGAACGACCTCGTAGGTCGCTCCAGGCGGCCCGCCGCGAGTCCGTTCGTGAAATGTGTCGAAATACTCCTTGGGCCGCTCGTCCTTATAGACGAGCGATTTGAGGTCGACGTCCGCCATGTTGCGCGAGCTTATCTCCTCGCTGCGGTCACAGCCGGCTTCAAATCAAGCTCGACATTCGGGCGAGACTGACCACGAGCCGCCAACGCGGCTCTGACCCGGATAACCTGGCTGGACGCTTCTGTTCTGAATCGTGGTCATGACTGACCGGAGCCGACTCCCGGCCACGGAAGACCCCATCATTTGATCGGAGACCGTAGTGCCCTCCCACGTAGCGACACCCTTTCGGGCGGTGATGACGGCCGCTTCTCCGGTGGTCCGCGGATGGGGTCGTCTTGAGGTCTCGGGTCTTGAGCACCTGCCGTGCTCTGGGCCGACACTCCTGGCCGGTAACCACGACTCGTGGTGGGACCCGGTCGTGATCGGGATCGCGGCCGTTGAGCGACGCCAGGTCCAAGCACTAGCGAAGTCCTCGCTGTGGAAGAACGTGCTGCTGGCGAAGGTCCTCGACGGGATGGGGCAGATTCCTATCGGGCGGGGCACGGGCGACGTCGGCGCCCTCGAACGAGCTACCTCCGAGCTCCGAGCCGGCGCCTGCATCGGCATATTCCTTGAAGGCACTCGGACAGGCGGGCGGCCGCTCCGTGCCCGAAGTGGGTTCGGACGACTCGCGCAAGCCGTGCCTGAGGCACAGATCGTGTGTTGCTCGGTCGAGGGCACGGTTGACCTCGTCCGCTTCCCAAGGCGCGCCCGGCTGCGCGTCCGCTTCTTCCGGCCCACCCGCGGGGGCCTCGCGGTCAACGAGAGCCCGGGCGAGTTCGCCACCCGGCTGCTCGACGAGATCCGCGCCGCGGCGCCTCCGGTTGCGTACGGGCGGCGGCCCAGCCGCATCGCGCCGGCGTAGGCCCGCGCCCGGCGCTCGCCGGTCGGAGCACCGACGCCTCTAGGTCACCTGAGCTTTGGAGCTGCACGCAGTCCGATCAGCGCGTCACCACACGCGGAGCGGTCGGTCGGGAACCGTCGCAGCAGCCCTACGGCCGCAAGAGTGCCCCTCCCACGCACAGGCGGCACTCTCGCTCCGCCCAGGCGGGGATCGTCTCACTGCTGCTCAGCGCCAAATGGAGGCGCCTGCGCCGGTCTTGGACGTCGGCGATTTGCGAGACGCTCGAATCGGAGCGTGGTCAGGCCTGCTCGGGTGTCGGTCAAGTCAGCCGCCGACGCGGTAGCGCACGTGTGTCGCGTGCGGGGAGTGGATGATCTCGAGCGGTTCGAAGCCGGGGTCTTCCAGCCCGTCGAA
>DATCFW010000532.1:0-14315 GCA_036509295.1 Solirubrobacteraceae bacterium
TCCGGTCTCCACTGCCCTGGAGGTCGCGGACGCCAGGCTGCCGTGGCGGTATCTACATAAGCTCAATTGACGTTATCAAGTAATCCTCGCCGATCACGCCAGGGTCGCGGATCAGCCCGCGCTCGCGCGGCACCGGCACAACGCCCTCGCCGAACGCGTAGGCCTCCTCGACATGGGGGTAGCCGGAGAGGATGAACTCGCTGATCCCGAGCTCGTGGTACTCGGCCATCAGGTCGGCGATCTGCTCGTGGCTGCCGACCATGGCGGTACCGGCGCCGGTGCGCAGCAGACCGATGCCGGCCCACAGGTTGGGATAGACCTCCGGCCGCGTGATGTCGATTACAAAACTAAGTCAACCAAGTTCATTGACTTAGCTGGGCCCGCAACCACCACCGCCGAGGCATCAGAATCACCCCCATGAACGCACATTCGTCACCCGCCCGGATCGGGGATTCGATCCTGGACACGATCGGCGGCACGCCGCTGGTCAGGCTGTCGCGCATCGGCGCCGGACTGCGCCCCCAGCTGATCGCCAAGCTCGAGGCCTTCAATCCCGGGGGATCGATCAAGGACCGCGTGGCCGTCGCGCTGATCGAGGCCGCCGAGCGTGACGGGAAGCTGCGCCCCGGGGGGACGATCGTCGAGCCCACCTCGGGCAACACCGGCACCGGGCTGGCGATCGCCGCCCGCCTCAAGGGCTACCAGGTGATGGCGGTGATGCCGGACAAGATGTCCCGGGAGAAGATCGACCTGCTGCGCGCCTACGGTGCCGAGGTGGTGCTGGCGCCCACCGACGTTCCGCCCGACTCGCCGCGCTCGTACTACCGCGTCGCCGATCGGCTGACCAAGGAGATCCCGGGGGCGTTCCAGCCCAACCAATACGCCAACGAGGCCAATCCGCGGGCCCACTACGAGACCACCGGTCCCGAGCTGTGGGAGCAGACCGCCGGCGAGATCACGCACCTGGTGCTCGGCGTCGGCACCGGGGGCACCGTGACCGGAACCGTCCGGTATCTGCGCGAGCGCCGCCCGGACCTGGTCGTCGTCGGCGCCGATCCCGAAGGATCGATCTATTCCGGCGGGCAGGAGAACGTGCGCCCGTATCTGGTCGAGGGCGTCGGCGAGGACTTCTGGCCGGCCACGTTCGATCCGTCGACCGTGGACCGGTGGGTCACCGTCTCGGACCGCGACGCGTTCCTGACGACGCGGCGACTGGCTCAGGCCGAGGGGATCCTCGCCGGCGGGTCCGGCGGTCTCGCCCTCCACGCCGCGCTCGAGGTGGCCGGCGAGATCGAAGATCGCGCAGCGATGGTCGTCGTGATCCTCCCCGACGGCGGGCGGTCCTACTTGTCAAAGGTGTTCTCGGATGCGTGGATGCGCCAGTACGGGTTCCTTGCCCGCGCACCGGATCTGACCGTCGGCGACGTCCTGCGCCGCAAGCGCGACGCCGGCGAGTTCCCGACGCTGGTGACCGTCCAGCCCCACTTCCGCGTGCGCGAGGCGGTGTCGCTCCTGCACGAGCACCGCGTCTCCCAGCTGCCGGTGGTCAGCTCCAGCGATCCCACCACGATCGTCGGCGCCGTCGGCGAGCGCGGGCTACTGCGTCACGCCGCGTCTGATCCGGCGCTGCTCGACGCCGAGATCGCTGACGTGATGGAGCCTCCGTTCCCGGCGGTGTCCAGCCTGGACCCCGTCCGGGAGGCTGTCGAGCTGCTCGTCGGCGATCAGCAGGCGCTGCTCGTCACCCACGACGGCCATGCCGAGGGCCTCGTCACCCGCACGGATCTGCTCGAGGCGTTGGTGTCATGAGCGGCTCGGAATCGCACCAGGACGCGTTTGCCACCCGCGCCGTCCACGCCGGCCTGACGCCGGACCCGTCGTTTCGCTCGGTTATCCCGGCGATCCACCAGACGTCCACCTACGCCCAGACGGCGCCGGGGGAGTTCGTCGGCGAGTACGACTACTCACGCTCGGCTAACCCCACCCGCGCCGCCCTCGAGCAGGCGCTGGGCGAGCTCGAGGGCGGGCTGGCGGTCGCGTTCTCCTCGGGCATGGCCGCCGAGCACGCGCTGATCACCGTCACCTGCGCGGCCGGCACGCACATCGTCCTGCCCGACGACCTGTACGGCGGCACGTTCCGCCTCGTCGACAAGGTGCTCGGCCGCTGGGGCCTGGCCTATGACCTGGTCGGGCAGACGGATCTGGACGCGGTCGAGGCAGCGGTCCGGACCGACACGCGCCTGATCTGGGTCGAGACCCCGACCAATCCGCTGCTCAACGTGGTCGACATCGCGGGCGTCGTGGCGCGCCGTCAGGACGCGTTGGTCGCGGTCGACAACACGTTCGCGACGCCCGCCAACCAGCGGCCGCTCGAGCTGGGAGCCGACTTCGTGGTGCACTCGACCACCAAGTACCTCGGTGGGCACTCCGACGTGGTCGGCGGCGTGGTGGTCACCCGCGATCGCGAGTGGTACGAGCGCCTGCGCTTCGTCCAGAATGCCGTCGGCGCGGTGCCGGGACCGTTCGACTGCTTCCTCGTGCACCGCGGCCTGCGCACCCTGCACCTGCGCATGGAGGCCCACGCCCGCAGCGCCGCCGCGGTCGTGGGGCTGCTGCGGGCCACGCCGGGCGTCCAGGACGTCCGCTGGCCCGGCTTCAGCGGCATGGTCAGCTTCCGCCACCCCGACGCGACGGGGATCGCCGCCCGCACCCGGCTGTTCACCCTGGCCGAGTCACTCGGCGGTGTCGAGTCGCTGATCGAGGTCCCGCAGGCGATGACGCATCAGTCGGTGGAGGGGTCGGCGGCTGCGGTGCCGGCCGATCTCGTGCGGCTCAGCTGCGGGGTGGAGGCGCCCGAGGATCTGGCGGCCGATCTGCGCCGGGCGCTCGCCGGCTGACCCCCCGCTCGTCAGTCCGCGAGCGCGGCCAGACGGCGCGACGCTTCGGCGATCACGGCCTGCCGCTTGCAGAACGCGAACCGGACCAGGGTCGATGCGGCCTCCTTGTCGTCATAGAAGACGCTGGTCGGGATCGCGACGATCCCGGCGCGGTCGGGCAGCTCGCGGCAGAACGCGACGGCGTCGCTGCCGACGTCGGCGTTGACAAAGTAGGTGCCGGCGGGGACCAGGGGGTTCAGTCCAGCCGCCCGCAGCCCGTCGCAGAGCTGGTCGCGCTTGGCGCGCAGGTCATCGCGCCGCGCCTGCACATCCGCTCGCGGGAGACGCAACGCGGCCGCCGCCGCATGTTGCAGCGGGGTGCCGCCGGCGAAGGTGAGGAACTGCTTGACCGTCCGCGTCGCCGCGACCAGCTCGGCCGGCCCCGAGCACCAGCCGATCTTCCATCCGGTGAACGAGAACGACTTCCCGACGCTCGAGATGGTCAGCGTCCGTTCCGCCATCCCCGGCAGCGTCGCCACGGGGGTGTGCTCGCCGTCGAACACCAGATGCTCGTAGACCTCGTCGGTGACGCACACGAGGTCGTGCTCGATGCAGGCGGCGGCGATCAGCTCCAGCTCGGCGCGGCGCAGCACGCGGCCGGTCGGGTTGTGCGGCGTGTTGACCAGCACCATCCGGACGCGCCCCCGGCCGGCTTCGATCGCGGCGCCGAGCGCGCCGGCGTCCAGCGCGAACTCCGGAGGGCGCAGCGTGACCGGTCGCCGCGTGGCCCCGGCGAACGCGATGCACGCCGAGTACGAGTCGTAATAGGGCTCGAGCACCACCACCTCGTCGCCGGGATCGCAGAGCCCGAGCACGGCGGCGGCGATCGCCTCGGTGGCGCCGAAGGTGATCAGCACATCTTCGGGCTCCAGTCCGTAATACGCGCGCTGGTGCTCGAGCACCGCCTCGCGCAGCGCCGGCACGCCCGGGAGCGGCGCGTACTGGTTCTCGCGGCCTCGCAGAGCGCTCACCGCGGCCTCGATCGCCGCGTCCGGCCCGTCGGTGTCGGGGAATCCCTGCCCGAGGTTGATCGCGCCGGTGCTCGCGGCGAGCGCGGTCATCTCGGTGAAGATCGTGGTTCCGAGACCGGAGAGGCGGGTGGCACGGCGCGGCATCGCTCCGCGCAGGCTAGTGCCCCGTCAGGCAAATTCGCTGGCAGTTGAGGCACCCCTGGCGGCGCCTGGCCGCGTCCTCGAATCCTCGTGTGGCTGGGCCACACGTCGGATCCTGCGTCCTTGCCATGCATCCACCAGTGGCACCTCTTGGTGCCAACGAACTTACCGGACGGGACACTAGGTCCGAGGCGCCGAGCCCGGCGCCGGCTGCCCGCCGCGCCGGGCAGGGCCGCTCAGAGGTAGGCGGACCGGGAGCCGGTGTTGTGCAGCGCGGACGGTGAGCTGACGGCCTCGCGGTTGTCGGAGCCAGCGAGCCGCAGCAGCGTGTCGAAGCTGACCCCGCGGCCGGCGATCACGCACGTGTGTCCTGACCGCAGCCAGGTGATGAGCTCGAGCGAGCCGCTCCGATCCAGGGTGAAGCGGACGCCGTAGCGATGCACGGTCTGGCCGCGAACGCCGGGCAGCGGTGAGCCGGCGGCGATCGCATAGCCGACGCGGCTCCCGCCGGCGGTGTAGAAGACGGTGTCGATCCGCCGGCCGCTCACCGTGTCGGTCCGGGCCCCGGCTGCCCGCCAGCCCGTGGTGGGCGCCCAGTTGGGAAACGGGATGCCCGCGGCGGTCCGCTGCAGCCGGGTGGGATCGGCGGCGTCCACTCGGGGCGCCGGCAGCGTCGCCGCCGCCAGGGTGAGCCGCGCGGCCTGGGGCACCGTCGGCGCGCCATTGCCGCCGCTGACCACGAGCACCACCGCGGCGACGATCACCGCGAGCGCGGGGGCCCCCGGCAGCACCAGGGCACGCCGCCGCCGGAGTCGCGGTCCGCGGGCGGCTCGCTCGCCGCCACCGGTGACCGCGTCGACATGGGACCGCAGCGCGGCGGGCGCGGGCTGATCGAGCGCGCGCAGCAGCGTCACCGCGCGCGCCTGTTCGGCCAGGGCCGCCGCCAGCTCCGGCGAGGCCTGCACCTGCGCACGCAGCTCCGCCTGCCGGGGCTCCGACAGCGATCCGTCGGCAAGCCGTGCCAGCTCGGCCTCGGGGGGATTGCGCTCGTCTGTCATTTCGTCGTCCTCTCAGGCAGACTCCGTTCCGGGCCCGATCCTTCCCGGGGGTCGGCAGAAGATTGCGGTGCATCGGGCAGGCCGCGCACGATGCGCTGCCGGGCTCGGTACAGCCGGGTCGTAATCGTCGCCTCGCGGGCGTCGAGCGCCTTGGCCGCCTCGGCGTAGGACAGCCCGAGGATGTCGATGGCCACGATCGCCAATCGGAAGTCCTCGGGCAGTTGGGCGATCGCGTCGAGGATCTCGCCGATCTCGGCGGCGCCCGCGGGCTGCTGGCTGGTCCGCGGGTCCGCGGGTTGCACGTCGTCGAGCGTGGCGCCGGTCTGCGGGCGCCGCGACGCGGTTCGCAGCCGCGAATAGAACGTGTTGCGCAGCGCCCGCAGGAGGTACCCGCGTTCGTCGCCGCGGATCACCCGCGGGCGGGCGAGAACTCGTGCGAACGTCTCCTGGACGAGGTCCTCGGCATCCTCGCGGGATCCACACAACGCCCAGGCGGCCCGGTAGAGCGCATCCAGGTGCTGACCGAGGGACGTCGGGTCAAGGCGGCGCACCGCCCGCCATGGTAAACGGCCCGCCCGCCCGCCTTACGCCGCGGGCGGGCGCCCGAACACGCCGCCGAGCATCATCTGCACGAGCGGCTCGACGATCGCGTCGGGTTGCGCCAGACCGGGTGCGTCGCCCACCAGCGACACGTGCAGCACCCGCTCGTATCCCCACATCAGACAGGCCGCCAGCGCGCGCGGGTCCGCGCCGGGCGGCGCGTGTCCGTCGCGACGCGCCCCCCGGATGACCTTTGCGGTGCCGGCGGTGACGGCATCGATCGTCGCGAACCACAGGTCGCGCAACTCCTCGTCGTGGGGCCACTCCTCGCTGACGGCCCGCAGCAGCGCGCCATGCACCTTGCACACCTCGACCCATTGGTGCAGGCTGATGCGGATCGCTGACTCGGCGTCGTCGCTGGACTGTCGGTGGATCGGTTCGACCGCGACGGTGACCTGATCCATCACCCGTCGCAGGCATTCCGCGATCACCGCGGTCTTGGAGTTGAAGTGGGCGTAGAAGCTCGTCCGGGAGACCCCGGCCGCCGCGATGAGGTCCGACACGTTGAGCTGGTTGAGCGGGCGCTCGCGGAGCAGCCGCTCGGTGGCGGCGAGGATCGCCGCGTACGCCCGGGTCACCGGCTCGGCCGTTGCGGGTGGGGCCGGTGGGGCGGGTGCCGATCGTGTCTGTGCGGCGGCTGACACATCGCCGAGCGTAGTGCACACTAGGGCCATGCGCCGCAGCATGTTCGAGCCCGAGCACGCCGATTACCGCGAGTCGGTGCGGCGGTTCGTCGCCGAGGAGGTGACCCCGTATCAGGCGCAGTGGGAGGGCGACGGGATCGTCCCCCGGGAGCTGTTCGCCACGGCCGCCGCCAAGGGCCTGCTGGCGATGCAGGTGCCCGAGCGTTACGGCGGCGCCGGCGTCGATGACTTTCGCTTCAACCAGATCGTGGGGGAGGAGCTGGCCGCGGCCGGGGCGGGCGGCAGCGGTCTCGGGCTGACCCTGCACAACGACATTTGCCTCCCCTACTTCCTGGACCTCGGCAGTGACGAGCAGCGCGATCGGTGGCTGCCGGGGATCGCCGACGGCACGCTGATCACCGCGGTGGCGATGACCGAGCCGGAAATGGGCTCTGACCTGGCCGGGCTGAGGACGACGGCGCTCCGCACCGAGGACGGCGACGCCTACATCGTCAACGGCTCCAAGACGTTCATCACCAACGGCATCAACTCCGATCTGGTGATCACCGCGGTCAAGACCGATCCTGCCCAGCGTCACGCCGGGATCTCGCTGCTCATCCTCGAGCGCGGCATGGAGGGGTTCGCGCGCGGGCGCAATCTGGAGAAGGTCGGCCAGCACTCCCAGGACACGGCCGAGCTGTTCTTCAACGACGTCCGCGTCCCCGTGGAGAACCGCCTTGGTGAGGAGGGACTCGGCTTCCGCTACATGACCGCCAACCTCGCCCAGGAGCGGCTCAGCATCGCGCTGTCCGCGGTGGCGGCGGCGCGTGGAGCGCTGGCGATGACGGTGGAGTACGTGAAGCAGCGCTCGGCATTCGGGCAGCCGATCGGCTCATTTCAGAGCTCGCGCTTCGCCCTGGCGGAGATGGCGACCGAGATCGAGCTGGGGACCGCTTTCTGCGACCAGGCGGTGCTCGCCCTCAACCGCGGCGAGCTGACGCCGGAGGACGCCGCGATGGCCAAGTGGTGGTCCACCGAGCTCCAGGGCCGCGTCGTCGATCGCTGCGTGCAGCTGCATGGCGGCTACGGCTACATGCTCGAGTACCCGATCGCCCGGGCGTTCGTCGATGCCCGCGTCACCCGGATCTACGGCGGGGCCACCGAGATCATGAAGGAGATCGTCGGCCGCTCGCTCGGTGTCTAGCGACGCTCCCCGCCGCGGGCGCCGGCCCAAGACCTACGCCGCCGTGCTCGAGGCCACCTCGGGGCTGCTCGCGTCGACGTCGCTGGCCGAGCTGAGCGTCGCTGACATCCTCGCCGCCGCCGACGTCGGGCGGACCTCGTTCTACGAGCACTTCAGCTCCAAGGACGACGTCGTGGTCAAGCTGGTGCGCCGCATCAGGGCCGAGGTCGGCGATGAGCTCGAGCCGATGTTCAGCCGCGGTGACCGCTCACCCGATGCCGCCTTCCGCGAGGGCCTCGCCAACCTGATCCGCGCCAGCTCACGGTATGCGCCGCTGCTGGTCGCCGTGGCCGAGGAATGGCCGTCCATCCCCGAGCTGCAGGAGCTGTGGTTCCAGACGCTCGGCGCGCTCACCGGCCGGTTGATCGACACGATCGAGCAAGACCGCGCCGCCGGGATTGCCCCGCGCGGCGCCAACGCGGCGGGTCTGGCGGCCGCGCTGGTGTGGAGCGCCGAGCGCGCGTTTCACGTGGCGATGACCGGCCACCACCCGACGCTCACCGATCGCGAGAGCGTGATCGAGCCGCTCGTGCAGCTGTTCGTCGGGTCCATCTACGGCCGCGCGGTGCAACCGGCCGGCCGCGGATAGCCCTGCGGGGGAAACGATTCGGCAACGATTGTGCTAAAGGTCACACACCATTTCGGCCGATTAATCGACTGGAATGGTTCGTACGCTGCTCACCTACTTCGTGCTTCGGCGCCTGCGCCGGGTCTCGCCGGAGCTGTTTGACGGCGCGCGGGCCCTCGCTGCCATCAACGCCTGCATCGAGCAGGAGCTCGTCGGGTATCCGGCGGCGCTGCTGGGTGACGGCGACCGGCTCGCCGGCTAATCCGGCTAAGCCCTGTCCGAGGGTGCGAGCGCTCAACGCCCAGAGCGCGTCGCCGTGCCGTGGATGAAGAACTCGCCGGTGGTGTCCACCCGGCTCTCCCACCCGAGCTCGGCCAGCGCCGCGCTCAGCTGGCGCGGATCGAAGAACCGCTTGACGATCTGGAACTCCCGGCCGTCGTCCAGTCGCCGGGTCATCGTCTGCTCGTCCGCGGCGGGGAGCCGGTGATCGGCAGCCGTCGAGCGCTCGGTCCGCGCGCTGTCGATGAACAGGACCCGACCGCCCGGTTTCAGCGCCGCGCCGACCGTCCGCCAGAACGCGGCGAAGCGGTCGGCCGGGACGTGTGACAGCCAGAACGCGAACACGCACGCGTCGTACGCGCCGCGCTCGGGCGTGAACTCGAACAGGTCGGCCTCCAGATAGCGCACCGCGGGGTCGCCGACCCGCTCGCGGTTGATCGCCAGCACCTCCGGCGCGGCGTCGACCACGGTCAGCGACGCCGCGTGCCTGACGAGGTGGCGCGTCCACAGTCCGGTGCCGCCGGCCAGCTCCAGGACGTTGCCGGTGGGCGCGAAGCGCTCGAGCACGCGCTCGAGCTGCGCCGTCTCCGCGAACCACCGCGCGTTGGCCTCCGCCCCACGGTCGAATCGGCCCTCGCGCAGCCACCACTTGTCGTACTCGCCGGCGCGCGCGCGGTAGTACTCCCGCTGCTCTGACAGCACCGTGTCGTCAGCCAAGGTCGAGTGACCGTAGCGCACGCCGCGGCCCTCGAGGACCTCCGTACACTTGGGTCGGCATGGCCGCGACGCGGACGATCACCGACGAGGCGCAGCTGCGTGAGATTCTCGGCACTCCGACGGACATCGTCGTCGCCAAGATCGCCGACCGGCTCAACGACCTGACCCGCCAGTTCATCGAGCGCTCGCCGTTCGTGTGCGTCGCCACCGCGAACCCCGATGGCGGTCTCGACGTATCGCCGCGCGGCGACCCCGCCGGGTTCGTCCGGATTCTCGACGAGCGCACGCTGCTGATGCCCGACCGCCCCGGGAACCGGATTGCCGACACGCTCACCAACCTGCTCGAGGATCCGCGGATCGCTCTGCTGTTCCTCATCCCGGGCGTCGGCGACACGTTCCGCGTCAACGGCCGCGCGGTGATCATCGACGATCCGGAGCTGCTCGCCGGCAGCGCGGTCGCGGGCAAGGCGCCGCGGCTCGGTCTGCTCATCTCGGTCCAGGAGGCCTACACCCAGTGCCCGAAGGCGTTGATCCGCTCCGAGCTGTGGAATCCCGAGCGCCACGTCGATCGCTCCGAGCTGCCCCGCAGCGGGGACATCCTGCGCTCCCTCACCGCCCCGGAGTTCGACGCCGACGGATACGAGCGTGAGCGGGCTGACCGCTACGCACGGGGCGAGCGCCTCTATTGAGGCCGAGCTCGGGGCGGCGCCGGAGGGTTGTCCGCCGAACCGCGTTCGCAAACACCGCCTACGGCCAACCCCGCCTGTCCAATCGGACATTGCGCGACGTTGGCGCACAGGGCTAGGATCGCCCAAACACGAGGGGAGGCATATCAATGTCAGTAGCTGATCGGCCCACCGGCCCTCAGCAGGCCGAGCTCGATGCCGACGGTCTCGACCGAGGGGTTGGCTTCCTTGGGCTGTTGTGGGCATCCGAGACGTCGATCATCGGTTCCGGCTGGCTGTTCGGAGCGCTCGGGGCGGCCCTGATCGCTGGCCCGTCGGCGATCCTCGGCTGGGTCCTCGGCTCGGTGATCATCTTGGTGCTGGCTCTGGTGCACGCCGAGCTGGGCGGCCTGTTCCCGGTCAGTGGCGGCACCAGCCGCTTCCCGCACTACGCGTTCGGCAGCTTCGCCGGGGCGACTTTCGGGTGGGCCTCCTACCTGCAGGCAGCCAGCGTGGCGCCGATCGAGGTCCTCGCCGCCATTCAGTACCTCTCGACGTCCCATTGGGCTCGGAACTTCTTCCACGTCAATCCCGCCGCCGGTTCCGCCGGCGGGACGCTGCACGGCTTCGGATACCTGGCCGCCGCAATTCTGATGCTCCTGTTCGTGATCATCAACCTGGTCGGCATCCGCTTCTTCGCCAAGATCAACAACTGGATCACCAGCTGGAAGGTGGCGGTCCCGGTGGTCACGGTCCTGATCCTGCTGATCGGGCACTTCCACGGCTCCAACTTCGGCCATGCCGCCGGCGGGTTCTTCACCAGCCACGACGCGATCAAGAACATCCTGCTCACCCTGCCGGCCGGGATCATCTTCTCGCTGCTCGGCTTCGAGCAGGCGGTGCAGCTTGGCGGAGAGTCGGCCAACCCGGGTCGTGACCTCCCCCGCGCGGTGATCCTGTCCATGCTCATCGGCGGGGCGCTGTACATCCTCATCCAGATCGCGTTCATCGGGGCGCTGCCCCCGAGCGTGCTGCACGCCAACGGCGGGTGGCTCGGTCTGGCAACGAGCAAGAGCGCGGTCGCCGCCAATCTGGCCAAGGGTCCCTTCTTCACACTGGTCAGCATCGCGGGGGTCTCGTGGCTGGCGACGGTGCTGAGGATCGATGCCGTCGTCTCTCCGGGGGGGACCGGCCTCATGTACGAGACCGCCTCCGCCCGCCTGTCCTACGGGCTCAGCAAGAACGGGTTCGTCCCGACCGCATTTGAGCGGACGAGCGAGTCGCGCGTCCCGGTGTTCGGGGTGATCGTCGCCACGCTCGTCGGGGTTCTGTTCCTGCTCCCATTCCCCAGCTGGGCCAAGCTGGTCGGCATCGTTACGAGCGCTTCGGTGTTCATGTACGCGGGAGCGCCGGTCGCGCTCGGCGCGCTGCGCAAGCAGAAGCCCGACCTGGCGCGGACCTACCGGCTGCCGGCGGCCGGGATCCTCTCGCCGCTGGCGTTTGCCGGCGCCGGCTGGGTGATCCTGTTCTCGGGGTGGCAGACCTACAGCACGCTGGTCGTGGCCCTGCTGCTCGGCTACGCGCTGATTTATGCCTCCTACGCGCTGAAGCTGAACCCACGCGCCCCGGCGATGGACTGGCAGGCGGCCCCATGGATCATCGGATGGATCATCGGGATGGGCGTCATCTCCTACCTGAGCGACTTCGGACCGGGTGGGGTCATCGGCGGCATCGGCTTCTTCAAGAACGTGCTCGACCAGGGCGGGACCGATGACATCGGCCTGTGGGGCGGGGTCATCGCGTCGGGGTTGTTCAACCTGATCATCTACTACTGGGCGATCAGCCTGCGGCTGCCTACGGAGAAGGTCGACGAGTACGTCGCCGAGGTGTACCCGCCGCCAGTCGCCGAGTAGGCCTCTCTCAGCACGGGCCGGCTATGCCGAAGCGGTGGCGCTGACCAACGCCTCCTCGTCAGCGTAGATCTCGCCGCGCTCAGCCATCTGGACCAGCGAGGCCGGCGGCTCGAACCGCTCTCCGTAGCGCTCGGCCAGGTCCCGCGCGCGGGCGACGAAGCCTGCCAGTCCGCCGTCGTATCCGTTGATGAACTGGAGCACGCCGCCGGTCCAGCCCGGGAACCCGATGCCCATGATCGAGCCGATGTTCGCGTCGGCGACCGATTCGATCACACCCTCGTCCAGGCACTTGACCGTCTCGATCGACTCGATGAACATCATCCGCTCCTCGAGGTCGGTCAGATCGAGTTGCGAGGGGTCGCTGACGGCCGGGAATGCGTCCTTGAGGCCGGGCCACAGCCGGGTTCGCTTGCCGTCCTCGTACTCGTAGAACCCGGCGCCCTCGAGTCGTCCGGGCCGCTGGAACTCGTCGAGCATCTGGTCGATGACCTGCTCAGACGGATGGGCATCCCAGCCGCTGGCCGACGCGTCGGCGGCGTTCTTGGCGGCGTTGCGGATCTTGCGCATGAGCTTGAGGTTCAGCTCGTCGGAGAGCTGCAGCACCGGCGCCGGGTATCCGGCCTGCGATGAGGCCTGCTCGATCGTGGCCGCCGGGACGCCCTCCATCAGCATCGCGACGCCCTCGTTGATGAACGTGCCGATGACGCGACTGGTGAAGAAGCCGCGGCTGTCGTTGACGACGATCGGCGTCTTGCGGATGAGCTTGGCGACGTCGAGCGCGCGGTACAGCGTCTCGTCGGCGGTGTGCTCGCCCTTGATGATCTCCAGCAGCGGCATCTTGTCCACCGGGCTGAAGAAATGCAGCCCGATGAAGTCCGCCGGCCGGCTCACGTTCTGCGCCAGTTCGGTGATCGGCAGCGTGGAGGTGTTGGAGCCCAGCAGCGCGTTGGATTTGGACCCGCCCACCCAGGGCTCTATTTCCGCAAACACCTCGGCCTTGACGGCCGGATCCTCGAACACCGCCTCGATCACCAGCTCGGCGCCGTCCGCGGCCGCGGGGTCGTTAGTGGCGGTGATCCGGCCCAGCAGCTCGTCGGCCTGCTCCTGGGTGCAGCGGCCTCGTGCCACCGCCTTGGCCACGAGCTTCTCCGAGTACGCCTTGCCCGTGTCGGCGGCCTCCTGGGAGACGTCCTTGAGCACGACGTCGATCCCGGCCTTAGCGCTCACGTAGGCGATCGCCGCGCCCATCATCCCGGCGCCGAGCACGACCATCTTGCGTGGCCTGAACGTCTCTGTGTCCGCCGGCCGGCCGCGGTCCCCGGTGGCGCGTTGCAGGTCAAAGAAGAACGCCTGGATCATGTTCTTGGACACCTGGCCGCAGACCAGATCGACGAAGTAGCGCCCCTCGATCTCCGAGGCGTTGTCGAAGTCCACCTGGGCGCCCTCGACCGCCGCGGCCATGATGTGGTGCGGGGCCGGGTAGTTGGCGCCCTTGATCTGCTTGCGCAGGTTCGCCGGGAACGCCGGCAGGTTCTGGGCCAGCGCCGGCGTCGATGGGGTGCCCCCGGGGATCTTGTACCCCTTGACGTCCCACGGCTGGGCAACCTCGGGGTTCTCGGAGATCCATCGCTTAGCCGCGGGGATCAGATCTTCACGGGTCGCCACGACCTCGTCGACGAGCTTGATCTCCAATGCCTTCTCCGGGCGCAACCGCTGGCCCTGGAGCAGCAGCTGCATCAGGGCATCGACGATGCCGAGCATCCGGACGGTCCGCGTGACCCCGCCGGCTCCGGGCAGCAGGCCGAGCTGAACCTCCGGGAAGCCGAGCACGGCCTTGGGGTCGTCCACCACGATCCGGTGATGGCAGGCGAGTGCGATCTCCAGCCCGCCGCCCAGGGCAGCTCCGTTGATGGCGGCCACCACCGGTTTGCCGAGCGTCTCGAGCCGCCGCAGGTACGTCTTGCCGTCACGCACGAACGTGGCGATCTCGTCGGAGTTCTCCTTGGTGGCGGTCTTGAGGTCGTTGAGGTCGCCGCCGGCGAAGAACGTCTTCTTGGCCGATGTGATGATCACGCCGGTGATGTCGTCGCGCTCGGCCTCGAGACGCTCGACGGTCACCTTGATCGACGCCGCGTAGGCGGCGTTCATCGTGTTGGCCGACTGGTTGGGGTCGTCAAGGGTGAGGATGACGACGCCGTCGCCGTCCCTGTCCCAGCGGATCGTGCTGCTCTCAGTCATAGGGTGGTCTCTCTCTGGTCTGGTCAGGGGCGGGCGGGCGTTGCGCGTCAGACGCGCTCGACCACGGTGGCGATGCCCATGCCGCCGCCGATGCACAGCGTGGCCAGGCCGTACCGCTTGCTCTGGCGCTCCAGCTCGTCGACCAGGGTGCCGAGGATCATGCCGCCGGTGGCGCCGAGGGGGTGACCCATCGCGATGGCGCCGCCGTTGACGTTGACCTTCTCCATGTCCAGGCCCATGTCGCGCACGAACCGCAGCACGACCGCGGCGAACGCCTCGTTGATCTCGACCAGGTCCAGGTCATCGACCGTCAGCCCCGCCTTGGCCAGCGCCTTCTTGGAGGCCGGCGCCGGGCCGGTGAGC
>DATCFW010000533.1:0-11562 GCA_036509295.1 Solirubrobacteraceae bacterium
GCTCGTCTTTCACGACCTGCTCGGCATCTACGACGGCCACGTCGCCCGGTTCGCCAAGCGCTTCGCCGACGTCCGCTCGCACATGGTGGCCGGGGTCGCCGAGTACGCCGCCGAGGTCCGCAGCGGCGCATTCCCGGCGCCGGAGCACTGCTACTCCATCGACGACGGCGAGCTGGAGCGCTTCCGGGCCGGGTTGGCTGACTGACGCGGGTAGGATCCGGCCTGCATGGCACGCTTCGCGCAGGTGTTCGCTCCTCGGGACCGCGTCTACTTCGAGCTCTTCGAGGAGGCGGGGCAGAACATGCTCCGGGCCTCGACGCTTCTCCACGAGTTGCTGTCCGACTATCCGGACAACAAGCAGCTCGCCGGCGAGATCCTGGACCTCGAGCACGAGGGCGACCGGATCACCCACGACATCATCGATCGGCTCAACCACACGTTCGTCACCCCGATCGACCGCGAGGACATCCTCGCGCTCGCCTCGGCCCTGGATGACATCGTCGACTACACCGAAGAGGTGGCCGACTACCTGGGGCTCTACAAGATCGAGGCGCCGATGGACCAGGCCATCTGGCTGGCCCGGGTGCTCAAAGAGGCGTCGAGCCAGATCGCCGAGGCGATCCCCCACCTGCGCGGCTTTCACGACATCAGTCGCTACACCGTGGAGGTCAATCGCCTCGAGAACGAGGGCGATCGCATCACCCGCGAGGCGGTGGCCTCGCTGTTCGACGGCGGCATCGACCCGATGGTCGTGATCCGCTGGAAGGACATCTTCGAGCGGCTCGAGGCGGCGATTGACGCCGCCGAGAGCGCCGCCAACATCATCGAGGGCATCGTCATCAAGAACTCGTGAAGGGCAGCTTCGCAACGACTCGGCGGCCGGAAGAACGGCCATGCACGCGGTGACGGGACGAATCCTGACCGGTCTGGCGATCGTCGTCGCGGCGGCGGCGCTGGCCCCGGTGGCGTCGGCCTCGATCGGCACGCCCAGCGTCACCCTCACTCCCAGCTCCGCGGCCGCCGGCTCCACGGCCAACCTCGGCACCGACATCAAGTTCACCCCGACGAGCGGTGACAGCACCAAGGACCTGACGCTGGGGCTTCCCGCCGGACTGCTCGCCAACGCCGGCATCGACGGCGGCTCGTGCTTGAAGAGCCCGACGCCGACGACCGCCTGCCAGGTGGGAAGCGGCACGGTGACCGCGACGGAGTACCTCCTCGGGGTGCCGGGCCCGCCGATCAGCCTCAGCGCGATGTTCGACCTCGTCGCGCCGCCGAGCTCATCGGACCTCGCCGGCCTCGCCGTCCTGGTCAAGGACCCGACGAGCGGCCAGCTGACGCAACTCGGGAGCCCGGCGGCGATTGCGCTGCGCTCCGCCGGCGATCCGGCCGGGGTGGGGCTCGACATCGAGTTCACGAGCATCCCCAACACGTTTGACGGCCTGCCGATCTCGCTCGACGAGATCAACAGCACGTTCGATTCGCTGCGGTTTCCGGACAGCTGCCCGGCGACGCCCGCCAGCGTCACCGTCTCGGCCGACTCCTACCTGGTGACGACGCCGCAGACCGGCAGCGCGCCGCTGACGGTCACCGGCTGCGGCTCGCTGCCGTTCGCCCCGGGCTTCGCCGTCTCGGTCATCAAGGACGCCGGTGACGCCAACGTCTCGGTGAGCACGGACATCACGCAGAGCGCGAGCCAGGCGGACGCCAGGTCCAAGGTGGACCACGGCAAGCTCAAGCGCCTGAAGCTGAAGATCCTCGTGCGCAACGCGGCCGGCACGAGCACGACGCTCACGCTGGTGCTCAAGACCGCGAAGGCGAAGCCGAAGCGTCACTAGGGCGCGTCACCTGCTTCACGACGCGGGCGGGCGCCCCGACGGCGATCGAGAACGGCGGGATGTCGCCGGTGACCACGGAGTTGGCGCCGATCACGGACCGCTCGCCGATCGTCACCCCGCTGGTGACCACGACGTTGGCGCCGCACCACACGTTGTCGCCGATGGACGTCGGCCCCCGGCTGCGGAACCCCTGCCAGGTGATCGGGCGGCTGGGATCGTCGAACCGGTGATCGGCGTCGGTGACGAAGCAGCCGTTGGCGAACATGCAGTGGTCCCCGATCTCCACCAGCTCCATCGCCGCCACCATCACGCCAAGGTTAAGAAACGTGCCGGCGCCGATGCGGACCCGGGCGGGAGCCGGCGCGGTGATCCACACCCCGGGCTCGAACAGGGTGCCCTCCCCGACCTGGAGCCGATCCTCCCGCAGGGCCTCCAGCACGTTCCCGTGAATCGGCCAGCGCACAAAGGCGCGCCGCCGCATCATCTCCCAGTGGATCTGCGCTCGGTTCCAGGGGAGCGAGTTGCGCTCATACCAGCCCCACTTCTGCGTCCACAGCTTCAGGTCGTCCACGGCGGGATCGTCCGCTCAGCGTGACGCGGCGGTCGTCCGGCGGCGGGGCTTGGCGGCGGCGGCGGCGGCGCCGGCGGCGGTCGATTTCGTCCCGTTGGACCTCGCCGGGCTGGCGGCAGACTTCGCCCCGTTGGACTTCACCGCGTTGGCGCCGGACTTCGTCCGGTTGGACTTCACCGCGCTGGCGCCGGACTTCGTCCCGTTCGAGGCGGTCGGGCTCGCAGCTCGCCGGGCACCGCCGCGCGCCGTCGTCGCGCGCGAGCGCTTGGCCTTGACCGGCAGGATCTCGGCCAGGAACCGCCCGGTGTGGGAGCCCGGCTCGCTCGCGACCTCCTCGGGCGTGCCGGTGGCGATCAGCCGGCCGCCTTCGTCCCCGCCCTCGGGCCCGAGATCAATGAGCCGATCGGACACCTTGATGACGTCGAGGTTGTGCTCGATGATGACCACCGAGTTGCCCTGTTGCACCAGCCGGTCGAGAACCTCCAGCAGCCGCTGGATGTCCGCGAAATGCAACCCCGTCGTCGGCTCGTCCAGGATGTACATCGTGCTCCCGGTGGCGACCTTGCTCAGCTCGGCGGCGAGCTTGACCCGTTGGGCCTCGCCGCCTGACAGCGTCGTGGCGGGCTGCCCGAGACGCA
The DNA here is from genome assembly GCA_036509295.1 of Solirubrobacteraceae bacterium. Taxonomy (GTDB): domain Bacteria; phylum Actinomycetota; class Thermoleophilia; order Solirubrobacterales; family Solirubrobacteraceae; genus Palsa-465. The sequence goes on from DATCFW010000533.1 coordinate 3,048, forward strand.
TGTAGCCGAGCCCCACGTCGAACAGCGCCTGGACCCGGCGCCGGATCTTGGGGATGTGGGCGAAGAACTCGAGCGCCTCCTCGATCGGCATCTCGAGGACATCGGCGATGTTCTTGCCCTTGAAGCGCACCTCCAGCGTCTCGCGGTTGTAACGCTTGCCGTGGCACTGCTCGCACGGGACGTACACGTCGGGCAGGAAGTGCATCTCGATTTTGATCTGCCCGTCGCCGCGGCACACTTCGCAGCGGCCACCCTTGACGTTGAACGAGAACCGGCCGGGCTTGTAGCCGCGGGCGCGGGCCTCCTGGGTCTTGGAGAACAGCTCGCGGATCTGATCAAACAGCCCGATGTACGTAGCCGGGTTCGATCGCGGCGTGCGGCCGATCGGCGACTGGTCCACGGAGATGATCTTGTCCAGCTGCTCGATCCCGGTGATGCGCTTGTGAACCCCGGCGCGCTGACGGCTGCGATGCAGGTGATTGGAGACGGCCTTGAGCAGTACCTCGTTGACGAGCGTCGACTTGCCCGAGCCCGAGACGCCGGTGACCGAGCACAGGATCCCGAGCGGGACCTTGACGTTGATGTTTTGGAGGTTGTGCTGCGCCGCGCCCTCGATCGTGATGTACCCGGAGGGCTTGCGCCGCTTGGCCGGGATCTCGATGACCCGCGTCCCGGCCAGGAACTGGCCGGTGAGCGAGTCCTTCACCTGGGCGACCTCGTCGGCCGTGCCCTGCGCAACCACGTGCCCGCCGTACTCGCCCGCGCCGGGTCCGATGTCCAGCAGATGGTCGGCGGCGCGCATCGTGCCCTCGTCGTGCTCGACGACGAGGACCGTGTTGCCGAGGTCGCGCAGGCGCTCGAGCGTCCCGATCAGCCGCTCGTTGTCGCGCTGGTGCAGACCGATCGAGGGTTCGTCCAGGATGTAGAGCACGCCGACGAGCGATGACCCGATCTGCGTGGCCAGCCGGATCCGCTGCGCCTCACCGCCCGACAGCGTCGCCGCGGCGCGGTTCATCGACAGGTACCCGACACCGACGTTCTCCAGGAACCGCAGGCGCTCCTGAATCTCGCGCAGCACGAGCCGGGCGATGCGGCGATCGTGCTCGGAGAGCTCGAGCTCGTCGACCCAGGTCAGCGCCCGCCGCGCCGGCATCGCCGTGAACTCGTGGATCGCCACCCCGGACACGAGCACCGCGCGCGACTCCGGGCGCAGGCGCGCGCCCTTGCAGTCCGGGCACGGCCGCAGCGTCATGTACTCCTCGATCTTCTCCCGCGAGTAATCCGAGTCGGTCTCCCGGTAGCGCCGCTCGAGGCTCGGCACGATCCCCTCGAACTGCGTCGCATACGAACGCCGGCGCCCGAAGCGGTTGCGGTAGGAGACCTGGATCCGTTCGCCGTTGGTGCCGTGCAGGAAGAACTCCTGGGAATCCGGCGGCAGATCCTGCCACGGCGTGTCGAGATCGATGTCGAACCGCTCGGCGATGCCCTGGGTGAGCTGGTCGTAGTAGTTCGACGCACTCACCGCCCACGGCGCGATCGCGCCCTCGCCGATCGAGCGCGTCGGATCGGGCACGACGAGATCCGGGTCGATCTCCATCTGGGACCCGAGACCGGTGCACCGCGGACACGCGCCATGCGGCGCGTTGAACGAGAAGATCCGCGGCTCGAGCTCGACCAGGCTGGGACCGTGGACCGGGCAGGCGAACTTCTCAGAGAAGGTGAGGGTCCGGGGCGGGGTCGCGTCCACCATCTCGATCTCGACCAGGCCGTCGGCGAGCGAGACCGCCGTCTCGATCGAGTCCGCCAGCCGCTTGCGCAGATCGGGCTTCATCACCAGCCGGTCGACGACGACGGCGATGTCGTGCTTGTACTTCTTGTCGAGAACGATCTCCTCGTCGAGCCGCCGCAGCTCGCCGTTGACCTTGACTCGGCCGAAGCCCTCGGCTCGCAGCTCTTCGAACTGCTTGCCGTACTCCCCCTTGCGGCCGCGAACGATCGGCGCCAGCACCATGAACCGGGTCTGCTCGGGCAGCTCCAGCACCTGGTCGATGATCTGCTCGGCCGACTGGCCGGTGATCGGCCGGCCGCACACGTGGCAGTGGGGATGGCCGATCCGCGCCCACAGCAGGCGGAGGTAGTCGTAGATCTCAGTGACGGTGCCGACCGTCGACCGCGGGTTGCGGGAGGTCGTCTTCTGATCGATCGAGATCGCCGGTGACAGGCCCTCGATCGAATCGACGTCGGGCTTATCCATCTGGCCGAGGAACTGGCGCGCGTAGGCCGACAGCGATTCGACGTACCGGCGCTGCCCCTCGGCGTAGATCGTGTCGAACGCCAGCGACGACTTTCCCGACCCGGACAGGCCGGTGATCACGGTCAGCGAATCCCGCGGAATCGCGACGGTCACGTCCTTCAGATTGTGCTCCCGGGCACCCGAGACGACGAGCTTGTCCATTGCCGTTTCACTCTAGTAGACCGAACAGACGTTCCCCTGCTGTCTCGCCTACAGTTATGCGCTATGAGCGAGGAACCAACTTCGCCGGCGGGGATCCGCGCCTCGGACGAGGATCGCGAGCGACTGATCGCCGAGCTCAACGATCACACGGTTGCCGGGCGGCTGAGCACCGAAGATCTCGAGCAGCGCCTGCAGGCCGCCTACGCGGCCCGGACGACCGGGGAGCTCGACGCGCTACGCCGGGACCTGCCGATCACCGCGCGACAGGCCGCGCTGGACCACGCGGCCCGGCGCGCTCACCTCACGCGCCGGATGATCCAGGAGTCCGGCGGCTCCCTCGGCCTGTTCGCCGTCTGCCTCGTCGTGTGGCTGACGTCGGGCGCGAACGGCCAGTTCTGGCCCGGCTGGGTCGGGCTCGTGTTCCTGCTCACAGTCGTGCGCAACGGCTGGGCGCTGTACGGGCCGGCCCCCGACCTCGACGCCGTCGAACGACAGCTGGAGGCGCGCGGCCGGGGCCGATCCGCGCGCACCGAGCGACGGAGCGAGCGGCGCGGCCGGCGCTGACCGCCGGCGCGGACGCCCCGGCGTCACCCCTCGACGCTGGCGTACACCTCGTCGAGCAGGACGCTCGAATCGGCGAGCTGGAAGTTCTCGGACAGGTAGCGCTCGGTCTCCTCCCGCGGGGTGCCGTTGAGCGCCATGTTCAGCGCGATGAGGCGCGCACCCTCGGCATCGTCGGCGCCGTGCTCGTCGGCGGGCGGCTCGGCGCTGCCCATGCCGGTCAGATACTCGGGCTCGCCCGCCTCCGGCGCGGGCTCGGCCGCCGCGATCGTCTCCGATTCCCAGCCGCCGCCCAGGTCGTGCGCGTCGCCCGCGGGCTCGGGGTCAGACTCGCGCTCGAACTGGGGGCGGGGCGCGAGCACGTCGCCCGATTCGCTGAGATTGCCCTCCAGCAGCTGCAGATCGGCGGTGAGGCGGTTGCCGCCGGCGCGTAGCGAGTCGATCAGCGACGTCAGCTCCTGCTCCATCGAGTCCAATCGCGCCAGCATCGTCGTGGTGGACTCCGAGACCTTGCCAACGTATTCCCGCGCCTGCTCGGCCGCCTGGTCCTTGGAGGCCTGGACCTCGCTCGAGGCCTCCTCGCGAATTTCGCGGGCCTCGTCCTCGGCTTCGCGCTGGATGCCGGCGGCGCTGTTCTCCGCCGCCTCGACGATCGCGCGCACCTGGTCAGACGCCGAGGATGCCAGCGTGTCGTTGCGCCGCCGGGCCGACCGCTTGTACTCCGCGACCTCTTCGGCGAGCGTGGTGAGGTGGGCGTCGACGGCCTCAGGGTCATATCCCCGGCGACCGACTGGGAAGTCCTTCTTCTCGATGCTCTGCCTGTCCAGCGCCACGCCATACCTCCGGGGTTCACGATCGGTGAGGAGCAGGCGCAGCCTAGCGGAACCCGCCCGGCATCGCACCCCGTTTCCGCCTAAGGCTCAGGAAACCGGAGCGTGTCGACCTTCGCTGATGGCGCGGTCGAGCTCGCGCTTGAGGTCACGGATCTCGTCGCGTAGCTTGGCGGCGTACTCGAACCGCAGCTCCTCGGCGGCCGCGAGCATCTCCTCCTCGAGCTCGACGATCGTCCGCTCGATCTCCGCCCGGGGCATCGACTGCCCTGTCCGCTGGCGGCGGCGGCGCGACTTGGGCACCTTGGAGTCGGACATCAGGAACTCGGCGATGTCGGAGATGCCCTTGACGATCGTCTCCGGCGTGATCCCGTGCTCTTCGTTGTAGGCCCGCTGGATCGTGCGCCGTCGATCGGTCTCTTGCAGAGCCACCCGCATCGCCGCCGTCTCCTTGTCGGCGTACATCAGGACCTTGCCGTCGACGTTGCGGGCGGCCCGGCCGATCGTCTGAATCAGCGAGGTCTCCCCGCGAAGGAAGCCCTCCTTGTCAGCGTCGAGGATCGCCACCAGAGACACCTCGGGGAGGTCGAGGCCCTCCCGCAGCAGGTTGACCCCGACGAGCACGTCGTAGTTGCCCAGCCGGAGCTCCCGGATGATCTGAATCCGCTCCAGCGTGTCGATCTCCGAGTGCAGGTACCGGACCTTGAACCCCATCTCGAGCAGGTAGTCGGTGAGGTCCTCGGACATCTTCTTGGTCAGCGTCGTCACCAGCGTCCGCTGGTCGACGTCCACGCGGACGCGGATCTCGTTCATGAGATCGTCGATCTGGTTGCGGGTCTCGCGCACCTCCACCGCAGGATCGACGATCCCCGTCGGTCGCACGATCTGCTCGACGATCCGCGGCGAATGCGAGCGCTCGTACTCACCGGGCGTGGCCGACACGAACACCATCTGGGGGGTGATCGAGAGGAACTCCTGGAACGTCTGCGGACGGTTGTCCAGGGCGCTCGGCAGCCGGAAGCCATAGTCGACGAGGGTCTGCTTGCGACTGCGGTCCCCGGCGTGCATCCCGCCGATCTGGGGGACGGTCTGATGGGACTCGTCGATGAAGCAGACGAAGTCGTCGGGAAAGTAGTCCAGGAGGCAGTACGGCCGGTCGCCCGGGTTGCGCCCGTCGAGGATCCGCGAGTAGTTCTCGATGCCGCTGCAGAACCCGAGCTCGCGCAGCATCTCCATGTCGTACTGGGTGCGCTGGCGCAGGCGGTGGGACTCGAGCAGCTTGCCCTCCTGCTCCAGCTCGGCGCAGCGGGCGGTGAGCTCTGAGCCGATCTCAGCGACGGCGTCCTCGATCATCCCCTCACGCACGTTGTAGTGGGACGCCGGCCAGATCGCCACGTGCTCGAGGTCGTCCTCGATCAGCTCGCCGGTGACCGGATCGAAGTGCTGGAGGTGCTCCACCTCATCGCCGAACAGGACGATCCGATACGCGGTCTCGGCGTAGGCGGGGAAGATCTCCAGCGTCTCCCCGCGCACGCGAAACGTCCCGCGAGACAGCGCGGTGTCGTTGCGCGTGTACTGGATCGACACGAGCTTGCGCAGCAGCTTGTCGCGATCGATCATCTCCCCCTTCTTGAGCGTCTGGAGGTTCTCGTCGTAGACCTCGGGCGAGCCCAGGCCGAAGATGCACGACACGCTGGCGACGATGACGACGTCCCGGCGGGCGAACAGGCCCGCGGTGGCGGCGTGGCGCAGGCGATCGATCTCCTGGTTGATCGCCGAGTCCTTCTCGATGTACAGATCCTTGCTGGGGACGTACGCCTCGGGCTGGTAGTAGTCGTAGTAGGAGACGAAGTACTCGACCGAGTTGCTGGGGAAGTAGGTGCGGAACTCGTTGCACAGCTGCGCCGCGAGCGTCTTGTTGTGGGCGATGATCAGCGAGGGACGCTGCACCGCCGCGATCGTCGCCGCCATCGTCATCGTCTTGCCCGTCCCGGTCGCACCGAGCAGCGTCTGAAACCGTTCGCCGGCCTCGATGCCCTGCGCCAACGACGTCACCGCCGCCGGCTGGTCGGCGGCGGGAGAGAAGGCGCTATCGAGCTCGAAGGCAGGCATGGTGTGTCCCACCCCCAGGCTACTAGTGGCCTCGGGTGTCCTCGGGCGCCCGCCACGGCACGGCGAGCAGCTCGCCGTGTGCGATCCCCCGCTCCGGCGGCGCCGTGCGGCCGGCGGCGAGTAGGGCGGCGCGGATCGTGCCGGCGTGCGCCACCACCAGGGCGGGCCGGGCTCCGGCGGCGATCACATCGAGCGCCCGGCGGGTGCGGACGAGCTGCTGCTGGATCGACTCGCCGCCCGGAAAGACGAAGTCCGGCGCCGCCGCCTCGAACGCCCGGACGAGGTCGGGCGAGAGCTCGGCCAGTCGGCGCAGCGGCTGCCCTTCCCACGATCCGCGATCTGACTCGATGAGGTCATCGAGGATTGCCGGCGGAACGCGCAGCAGCGTGCCCACCACCGCCGCCGTCTGCCGGGCCCGGCGCAGCGGGGAGGTCCAGATCGCCGCCACCCCCGCCTGGCGGGCGTGCTGGGCGAGCTGCGCCGCCTGCGCCCGGCCGACGTCGGAGAGCTCCGGATTCCGGCGGCCGAGGATCAGGCCGCCCGCGTTGTCCGCCGTCTGCCCGTGGCGGGCCAGCAGCAGCTCGACGGTCGTGGGTCCCATATCCGGACAGTGTCCTGCGGGACGTGCCGGATCAGCCGTAGCCGAGCTGCGCCGCGTACCTGCGCCGATACTCGGTCCGCGCCTGGAGAACCCGTTGCACGTAGTCCCGGGTCTCCGGGAACCCGATGTCCGCGATCGCGAGGCGCCGGGCGCCGGACTCGGCGATCCAGTGGTGCACGTTGGCCTCGCCGCCGTTGTAGGCGGCCAGCGCCTCGACGGTGTTGCCGTGGAACTCATTGAGCAGGTAGCGCAGGTAGTAGCTGCCGTAGGCGATGTTGACCTGCGGAGTCGACAGGTCGGCGGTGGTGAACGTCGTGGCCCCGGACCGGTGGGCGAGATAGGTCGCGGTCTCGGGCATCAGCTGCATCAGCCCGACGGCGCCCGCCGGCGACGTGCGCGCGTCGAACTTCGTCTCGGCATAGATGACCGCCGCCACCAGCGCCGGATCGAGCCGCTTCGCGGCCGCCTCCCGGCGAATGACCGCCGGATACTGGAGCGGCAGGCCGAGGTCGTTGACCGCCCGCTTGGCCAGCGGCAGGGCGAGGACGATCCCGACCACCATCAGTCCGGCGAGACCGAGCCCGAACGCGACCCGGCGGCGCCGTCGTCGCGCGGCCGCGCGCCGGCGCGCGACCATGGCGCTCTGTGACGCCCGACGACGCGACGACGCGGTGACGGCGGTGGGACTCACTGCACCAGCATGTCAAGGATGGAAGACAGTTGGCGCTCCAGCTCTGACTCGGTCCCGTCGTTGACGACGGTGTACGTCGCTCGCTGCGACTTTTCCTGCTGCGTCAGCTGACGAGCCGCGCGTTGCGACAGAGCCTCGTGACCCCGGGCGGCGGCGCGCGCCGCGCGAACCGTTTCGTCGGCGATGACGGCGATGACCGCGTCGAAGCCGTGGTCAACGCCCGACTCGAACAGCAGGGGCACCTCGACCACGGCGGCACGAGGCGCCGGCTGGGTCTCGTCGGCGGCCCGGCGGAACTCGGCGATCCGCTCGCCGACCCGCGGCCACAGCAGCTGCTCGAGCCAGCCGCGGCCCTCGTCGGTGGCGAATGCGCGGCGGGCCAGCGCCGGGCGGTTGACGCGATCGCCGTCGAGCACGTCGGGTCCGAACCGCCGCTCGACGGCGTCGCGCACCTCGGCTGACTCGTAGAGCTCGTGGACGACGCGGTCGGTCGACAGAGTCACCGCGCCCTGGCGGGCCAGGGCGTCGAGTGCCGTCGACTTGCCGGCGCCGATGCCACCGGTGAGCCCGACGAAGGGGACCACGGCCCGCCCCGATGCGACGCCGGCGCTCAGGTGCTGGGAGCTTCGCCGTCGACCGGGTCGTGTCCGGCCGGCGCCTCGGGCTCCGGAGCAGCGGCCTTGGCCTCGGGCTCCGCAGCGACCTCGGGCTCAGCGACGGCCTCCGGCTCCGCAGCAGCCTCGGGCTCAGCGACGGGCTCAGCCTCGGCCTCGGCCTCGGCCTCCGGCTCCACAGCGACCTCGGCCTCCGGCTCAGCGGCGACCTCCGCCTCGGCCTCGGGCTCGGGCTCCACAGCGACCTCGGCCTCCGGCTCAGCGACGACCTCCGCCTCGGCCTCCACAGCGACCCCGGCCTCCGGCTCGACGGCAGCCTCGACGGCCTCGGGAGCCGCGTCGGCCTCGGGATCGACCGACAGGTCACCCTCAACAAGCTCGGTGGGATCGAGAACGGTCGGGTCGGCGGCGGCCCGGGGCTCGTCGTCACCGGACGCGAACACGTCCTCGGACAGCCCCAACTCGGGCACGTCGTCGTAAGACTCGCCGCTGGCCGGCGGCTCGATCGGCCGGACCGGCAGCACCTGTCCCTCGACGCGCTTGATCGACAGGGAGAGACGGCGCCGCTCGGAGTCGATCTCCAGGATCTTCACGCGCACCGGGTCACCGGGCTGGATGATCTCCCGCGGATTGTCCACATGGTGCTGAGCC
>DATCFW010000534.1:0-3072 GCA_036509295.1 Solirubrobacteraceae bacterium
GAATTGGGCGATGGCGTCGGTCACCGCGTCCGGATTGTCGATCGGGACCCAGGTCTTCGCTTCGGGAACGGGGATCAGCGTGGCGCTGGGGAGCTCGGACGCGAGTCGTTGCGCGTCTGTGATCGGGAAGAAGTCGCAGGCGTCACCCCAGATCAGCAGGACCGGGCGGTCGAACCGCGGGATCGCCTCGGAGGCGTCGATGAGCAGTTGCGGGCGGAAACCGGCCATCGCCGCGACGAGATCGTCGGCCACCCGCTGATCACGTCGTGCTGGCCCAAAGAACGATTCTGTGCGCTCCTGGTCCAGTCCGGTCGCGGCGACGCCAGAGACGACCTTGCGTCTGGCAGTCGACGATCGAAGCTGTAACCGAAGTAGTGCCCGGGCGAGCCGGGGGAGCGTCCGACACACCGCCGTCGCCTTTTTGAGCGCATCCGGTGGGAACTTGTCGTAGCTCTCACAATTGGTCAGGACCAGACGGCCCACTCGCCCGAGCGCCGGATGACCAGTGGCGATCGACAGCAGGAGCAGTCCGCCTGCCGTGTCGTTGGCAACCACCGTGGCGTCTTCGACGTCGAGCAGCTCGAGGCAGTCGAGCAACAGCCGGGCCAGCGAGGTGGCCGATCGGTCGGCTCCCGCCGACAGCGGCTGAGGATGCGCTCCCAGTGGCAGGTCGATCGTGATGCAGCGGTAGCGATCCTCGAGCGCCGCGACGACATCACGCCACAGATCATGGTTCGCGAGCGCGCCGGCGAAGAAGACGAGCGGCGGCCCCTCGCCGGACGATTGCCAAGCCAGCGATCCGACCCGTGTTTCCAGTCGGTTGGATTCCATCTCGGATTTCCCTCCTTGCTCTTCTAGGCGCCAGCCGGCGCTTGTGTGGGCGGTGGCGATCCATCAAGCGGTCCGGGCGCGCCGGCCAGGCCGGCCAGGCTGGTCCGGTCGAAGAGCTGTCCGATCGTGTCAGCGACGATCCCCGGCTGCTCGGCTTGGATGAAGTGGCTCGAGTCGACTTGGTCGAATCGTCCATTGGGCAGCGTCTCGACGTACCGTCGCTGGTGCTCGGCGATGAGGTGGTGGTTTTCGCGGCGCCTCAGGGGGCGGGATTTCGCGAGCAGGACGGTCGGGCAGGTGGGGAGGGCGGGTGGCTCGGCGCGGAATTGGTGGATGACCGCGGCGACGGCCTTGAACTCCTTTCTCGTCTGTGCGATGCCGGCCGGTGTGAAGTCCTCGGCGAGCATGGTCTGGTAGGTGTCCGGGGGGAAGACACGGCGGACGTTGCCGGTGGATGTCCAGGCCAGGGGGCGAAACCAGATCAGTGCCTGTCCGACGGCCAGTGAACGGTCGACCTGCCGGGCGGTGTGGTCGAACGTGTCATAGACGGGCGCGGTCTCGGGCGTCGGATCGAGCAGCAGCAGCCCACTCAGCCGCGGTCCCAGACGCTTCACGGCGCGACGGGTAACCAGCCCGCCCATGCTGTGCGCGACGAGCACCAGCGGGGCGCCCGCCGGTAGCACCGCTTCGACCAGGGCAACCAGGTCGGCGGCCATGTCATCGATTCCCAGCCGCTCCGTGGTCCGGCCGCTGCGACCGAACCCGGCACGGTCGTAGGCGACCAGCCGCGCCCGGTCGAGAAGAAGCGGTAGCACCGCGTCCCAGCAGGTTCGGCCCTGTCCCGAACCGGCCTCGAAGACGACCCAGTTGCTGCCCTGGCCCGACTCCTCTACGCAGACGGAGCGCCCGTTCACCGCCAGCTCCCGGCCCGTCGCTCGTCTCATCAGTCGCCTCTGCAGCTCACGATCTCACTTTTGCAAACGGTATCATACGTGCAATAGTAGGCAGATGGACACCACCGAACTGCTTCTCCACCCGGTACGCCTGCGCGTGGTTCACGCCCTGGCCGGCGGGCGCGAGCGCACCATCGGCGACCTGTGCGACCGGATGCCCGAGGTGTCAAAGGCCACCGCCTACCGGCAGGTGGCCTTGCTCGTGGACGCCGGCTTCCTCGAAATCGCCGGCGAACACCGCGTACGCGGCGCGACCGAGCGCCGGTACCGGCTGCGCCAGAACCGTCCCGCGATCAACGGCGAAGCGGCCGCGACCATGTCCCTCGACGACCATCGCCGCGGCTTCGCCGCAGCGATGGCCGTCCTCATCGCCGAATTCAACGCCTACCTCGACCGCGACGGCGCGCGTCCCACCGACGACCTGGTCTCCTACCGCCAGGGCACACTCTGGCTCAGCCCGGACGAACTCACCGCACTCACCAGCGAACTACTCACGGTCCTGCAGCCACGCCTCAGCAACCAGCCGGCGCCAGGCCGCGTGCCCTACCTGCTCAGTCCCATCCTCTTTCCCACTGAGCCCGTGAGACACGACGACGACAAGTCCCGGGATCAGATGCAGTGATGATTGGACCGGGTTTAGTTCTGGGCGTGTGACTCGAAACGGACTCCGCGTGCAAATCGGCCCCTCCCGCGGGCCCGTCAGACACCCCGCACCACCGCCCAATAACATGCCCGTACACAGGCATTTCTCGAAATGGCGAGACCGGGACTTGAACCCGGGACACCACGATTTTCAGTCGTGTGCTCTACCAACTGAGCTATCTCGCCGTGGCCGGGCGATGCTAGCGATACAGGCGAGCAGCCAATGTGTTGACGCTGTGCCGCATCGCGCGCGTGCCCGGGTACGCTGTCGTCGTGCGCCGACTGATGATGCTCGTGGCGATCGCCGCGGTGGGGGCAATCGTGGTGGCCGGGTGCGGCAGCTCGGGCCCGGCTGCGGGCGGCGCCGCGACCCCGACGCTCCGGACGCTCTCCTACTTCCCGTCGAGCTCGCCGTTCGTGATGACCGCCGCGACGGGTTCGACGTCAGGGTCGATCAAGGAGCTGCAGACGCTCGAGCGCCGGTTCCCGACGTACTCGGTTGCCGCGACGGCGCTGTTCGCCGAGCTGGCCAAGCTCGGGATCAACTACGACGAGGACGTTCGTCCGCTGCTCGGCAACCCGATCGCATTCGGCGTCGTCGGGACCTCGAACGTGACGGGGTCCCACCTTCCGCCGTTCCTCGCCG
>DATCFW010000535.1:0-8797 GCA_036509295.1 Solirubrobacteraceae bacterium
CAAATCTGGCACTCGTCTTCTCGACGTCGGCCCGCGAACCGGACAGCTCAGCGCTCGCGCAGGGGAAGCTCTCGATGATCGCCTGTTGGAACAAGCCCCTCGCCAGCGGCGAAGCCAGGACCCCGCACACCGACAGCCCACCGGCCGACTCCCCCGCAATCGTCACGCGCCGGGGATCGCCGCCGAACGCCGCAACGTTGGACCTTACCCACCTCAGAGCCTGGATCTGGTCGAGCAGCCCGTAATTGCCCGAGCCCAGCCTCGGATTCTCGCCGTCCAACTGGGGCAGGGCCAGATAGCCGAGCGCTCCCAGCCGGTAGTTGATCGTGATGACAATGGTGTGCGTGACCTGGGCGAGCAGTTGGCCGCGGTACTGCGAACCTGCGCCGAATGCCAATCCGCCACCGTGATACCAGAGAAGCACGGGAAGTTTTGACGAAGGCCTGACGTTCTTCGGCTCCCAGATATTCAGGTACAGGCAATTCTCACTCTGAGAGCCAGCGCCGGGGATGGGCTCGAACTGAACACAAGCGCGGCCGAATCGAGTGGCGTCTCGCAGGCCGCGCCAGGGAGCGGCCGGCCGCGGTGCCCGGAAGCGGAGGTGTCCGATTGGCGGCGCGGCATACGGAACGCCGAGGAACTCCTTCACCGCACCGCGCGTCACGCCTCGTAGCCTCCCGTCCCGTGTAGTGACGGTGGGAGTGGATGCCGTGGTAGCGGTTGACGCCGCCGATTCGCTGGCCGTCATGGCCCGAGCCGGAGAGAGGCCCAGCCCGCCGGCCAGTGCAATGAGCGCGAATAGACAGGCAGCAGTGCACACGAGCACGGTCTGACGGCGTGTCCCGTTGTTGGCGAAGGACGTCACGTTGCCTCTCCTTTACAGCTCGTCCGCCCGCGGATGATCGAGGTTACCAACAGCACAGACGCGAGAATCGATGAAAGGAGGATAGATGATAAACCGCTGCCCGACAACCCCGCGCAGTCCGATCAGGTCGTCGAACAACCCCACCGACCCCGTGTCCGCGCGCGCGTGTCCGTGGACGAACAGCTCACCGGTCGCTCGCGACGTTCTGGCCTGGGTCACTCCGGTTCGAGCAGGTCGCCGACCACCACGTGCGCCCCTTTGGCGGCCAACGGTCTCGCGATTGCAGCACCGATGCCTTGGTGCGCCACCCGTCACGATCTGCGTGCGACCGCTCAACCCGTCGCGGACTCGGCGTTAGATCCGGTGCGCGGATTTATAGGCGCAGCAGCCGCTCGGCATTTCCGTGAGCAATCTTGTCTCGGTCGTCGGGACTCACGGGTGCGCTGCGTAGGAAGTCGGTGGCACGGGCGCTGTCGCCGAACGGATGGTCGACGGAGAACATGATGCGGTCCGGACCGAAGACCGTCAGCGCGCAAGCCAGCGGCGCTTCGGTGTGGTAGCCACACGTCGTGATGTGGACATGACCAAGCACGGTCTCGATGATCCCGATCGAGGTGCCTTCTAGCGCTGACCCCATCATCTCCTCGGATCGAGCCAGCGAGAACGGAAGGTTCTCCCCCATGTGGCCGACGATGACCTGAAGATTCGGTAGGTCCTCGAACACTCCGCCCACGACCATCCGCAGTACGTGCATGCCGCACTCGGCGTGCCAACCCCATCCGGCGGTCGACAGGCCCAGGGCAATGTCCGGCTGCAACCCTGAGAAATACGCCTCCCGTACCGCAGGGGGCGGGGGTGCCGGGTGCAGGTAGATGGGCACGCCGAGCTGCTCCGCCGCCCCGAGTATCGGCCGCACGGACGGGTCGTCGAGGAACACGCCGTTGGTCTGGCCATGGACCATGGCTCCGACATGGCCCACGTCCTCCACGGCGCGGCGAAGCTCATCGACGGCCCGCTGCGGCGCGCTCATCGGCAGCGAAGCGAACGCCTTGAAGCGCGTCGGATGAGCTGCGACCGCGTCGGCCAGCCGATCGTTGAGCATCCGAGAGAACTCCACCGAACGCGCGGGCTCGAGACTCTGGATGACCCCGCCGAGCGCAGCGGACAGCACCTGCACGTCCACGCCCGCCTCATTCATGATGCGAAGCCGCTCCGCGCCCAGCTCGTCGAGCGCGTCTGCTCTGCGCCCGGCCCGTGGCCCCAGATCCAGCTCGGCCGCGGCAGCCACATCCCGCGGGAACATGTGCTCTTCGACGGCGATGATCTTCATCAGCGGCGCCTTCACCGTTCGCCAAGGAGATCGAGGCGATCGTCGTCGGGACCTCGGCAGCGGCGTAAAGCTCGGACGGACGGATCGACCTGCATCTCCGCAGATCATAGATGATGTAGAGTCGATAACTCGTTCGTCTCAATCGGGTGGCGTCGACCTCGTGGAGCGGTTCGAGAAGCTGGTCGCCGACTACAACGCCGGCAGCATGAACACCGAAGCTAGATCGGGGAGCCGCCGTGAGCGTTGCAGACGTTGGCGCTCAGCTACCTCGCAGATCGCGGCGGGGCCCCCCAGCAGGATCTCGACGATGTGCTCTGCATCGACGCCCGCAACGTCGTAGTACTACTCCCTGAGTTCAACCGGTCGTCGCAACGCGGTGTGGTCGGTGAGCTGTTCAGCGCGGTACTCGAGTTGTGCGAGGAAGCCGGCCTGGTGGAGGTCGGGGTCACCGCGATCGACGGCACGAAGATCTGCGCGAACGCGTCACGGGGCGCGAACCGCACCTACGAGAAGCCGGTCGCCGACATCCTCAAGGAGGCTGAGGAGACAGACCGTTGGGAGGACGGCCTGTTCGGCCCTGACCGCGCGCCACGATCACGTCCGCGATCCCGTCGGTCTTTGCCTCCTACTGCACTCTGGAACTGCCGGACACGACCGACCGAGCCGAGTCGGCCCGGCACGAGCAGGCCGTGATCGAGCCGCTCACCGAGCAGACGCTCGAGCAGCCGTGGTGGCTGGGATATCTCGACACAGGAGCGAGCAACGTCGGCTTTCCGTACACACGGCGGACCACGATCTACTACGGCTATGGCTATGTGCTAATCGAGGCCGGACCTCAGCAGGCCACCGGGTGGCGCGAGGAGGGGTGGAGCTGGGTGCTGCCCGAGCTGATGTTCCCCGCGGACCGCTCGTGGCTGTTCTCAACTATGTGGGACGACGGCTGGACCTCCATCGGTGGATCCCAGCAGCTGGTGGACGGCTTTCTGAGCGACGCCACACTCGGGCCGAGAGCCAGACGTGTGGCCCTCGGGCAGGATCCGACGCCGCCGGGTCACGAAGCGAACTGACCAAACCCGGACGGCGGACTTCACTCGCGCGAGGACGTGTGTTGTTGCGGCCTTCGAGATGAGCAGCGCGAACGAAACGCCGAGTCACCCCGAGTGACCAGGCTGGAAATTCGGGATCGCGTCGAGCCGCTGCCGCAACCACGACGAACAGGGCTCTCGGACTTGGTCGGGCGCGCGACTGAGACTGCTGGTCCGAGCGGCAGGCGATAGGAAGGAAGGGCATTTGGACGGGTCAGGGAACCTCGTTTCCCGAACCGATTAGCGGCCGGTCAGCCAGCTCGGCGGCCGCTTCTGGATTCGGCGGCAAGCGGGCTTGATCGAGGGTGCCCGAAGGCGATGCGTAAGCGGACGCCGGGTCACGCGAGGCGTTGGATGAGGTGCACGAGCTCGTTGGGCTGATAGCCCTGGTGGCGGGCATAGTCGAGTAGATCTTGGGCCTTGGTGGTGAGGGTGCTCTGGTCGGCGCTGGCGGTGACGCGGATCGCGCGTCCGCGTCCCATCTCGAGGATGCCCTCCTCCCGCAGGGTCCGCAGCGCGCGCAGCACCGTGTTCTTGTTGACGCCGAGCTCCACGGCGAGGTCCTTGGCTTGGGGGATGCGGTCCCCGGGGTGGGCTTCCCCGTCAGCGATCGCGCGGCGGATCGCGGCTGCGACCTGGTCGTGTAACGCGGTCGGGTCGGTGCGGTCGGGCTTTCGCAGCGTGAGATCATCCTCGTTGACATCGACCATGAAGCTAACGATACTGGCTTCAATGGTTGAGCACACGGATTCTTTGACACGGCGACCACGGCGACTACTGGGCTTGTTCGAGGAGGCGTGGCGACGCCAGCGACGCCGACGGTCCCAGATCGCGCTCGTCGCTGTTTCGGTCCTCATCGCCTGCGCCGCCCTGCTGCGCATGGGCACCTCACCCTCCCCCAAGCAGATCGCGTCGCCGGTGGCCGCTGGGCCCCAACTCGCGTCCGGCGGGTTGCCGGCCGCCGGACATTTCGCCTCGCTGGTCCGCGTCGGAGGGCATCTGATCGTCACCGGGGGCCCCGGAGGTTGGCCTTTGAACGCGCCGGGGGCGGTCACGCGCCTGGCTCACGGTCGCGCGACCGGCCGGTGCACCGCCGCGATGATCGTTCCGCACACGATCCGTCTGGAGCGTACGCAGAAGGCCAACTGCGGCGACCCCGCGCTCTACGGGGCCCACGTGCTGCCGATCATGTTCCTAGAACCCAGCCGCCAGCAGCTGATGATCGGTGTCCGCATCGCGGTGGCCGACCGCCGAGCGCGAGACGGCTACCGCCTAGGACCGACCGTTGCGTCCTATGCCCAATGCTCAGATTGCGGTGCGCAGTGGATCCTTGGTAATCACGCGTTGTGGATCAACGTCCCGCTTACCCACGGATACCGCGGGCCCGGTGAGGTCCTGAGGATCTCCACCGCGACCGGCCGGGTGCTGCAACGGTTCGCGATGCCGCAACTGGTGCGGGCGCTACTCGCCGTCAACGAGAACGGCCTGTGGATTGCACCCTCGATCGAAACCGGTGAACCCGACACGCGGGTGAGCCGACGCGTCCAACGCCAGTACGAATCGCTCTATCTCATCGTTCCCGGAACGTCGCGGGCACGCGAGGAGCTGTACGTCGGCAGCGGAGGAGTCCCGTGGTTGGCTGCCGCTGGCCAACGCGTCTGGCTCCAAGAGGAGCCGACCGGGCATTTCAGCCGCATCCTCACCTTCACCGGCGCTCACCCCAGCCGGATACGACGCGGCCCTCGGCAACGCGTCGGAGCCGACTGGGGCACCGAGCTCGGGGAAGGACCCGTGCCCTTCGTGGCCAGTCCAACCTCCGGCGTCGACGCCGTCGTCGCCCCCAACAGCGATCAGCAACAAATCGTCAACTACAACCCCACCACGCTCACCGAACACGTCCTCGCGACCCTCCCCCGGCCCGGCGCCCAAGACGAGACGACCACCACAATCACCGACGGCGACGCGCTGTACTTCCTCGACCCCAGGCTCACGCTCGCCTCAGGAACGGCCCCGGCACAGCTCTACCGCTTCGACACGCACTGACGGTCAAGCCACCGGCTACCGGTTCCACGACCAGGGGCACTCTCGGATTGGCTCGCGCTCGCCGCCGAAACTTCTAATCCGAGCGGCAGGGAGGGCGGCAGTTCATTCGGTTAGGGAGCCTTGTTTCCCTAGCCATGCTTCCGCCAGTGGCGCCTCCTGGTGCCAACGAACTTATCGGACCTCGCACCGTGGGGAGCCTGTGGAGTGATTGCTCTTGACCTGTACGCACAGATGGCGTACGTTACGTCTTCGATGCCTGAGACGAAAGACCAGCGCGTGCACCTCCGCGTCGCGGCCAGCGACGACGAGCTGTTCCGCACCGCCGCAGCGGCCGCGAATGAATCGCTGTCGGAGTTTCTGGTGGAGAGCGGGCGGGAGCGGGCCGAGCGACTGCTCGCGGACCGAACCCGGTTTGTCCTCTCGCGGGCGGAGTGGCGGAGGTTCACCGCTGCGCTCGATCGTCCGCCGCGGGAGATCCCGGAGTTGGTCGAGCTGTTCCGCCGCCCGCGCCCGGAGGAGTGACGAGGTTCGGTGATCCCGAGCCGCTCGGCCCGGGCCATCTTCTCGCTGGCTTCGACTGCGGCCGCGCGCGCTTGAACGTGTGGCTCGAGAGGTACGCGCGCCAAGCTGCCGGAGTCGGCTCAGCGCGCACCTACGTGATCGTCGATGCACAGCAGGGGCGCGTCGTCGGCTACCACGCACTGACCGCTGCCGCCCTCGAACGCGAGACTGCGACCGCGAGGGTTATCAAAGGGATGCCGCAGTACCCGATTCCGGCCGTGTTGCTCGCTCGGCTGGCAGTCGACGTCTCGGTAGCTGGGCGCGGCCTCGGGGAATGGCTGCTGCGCGACGCGATGATGCGCACCGTCGCTGCGTCAGGAACCGTTGGCGTACGGGCGATGCTTGTTCACGCCATCGACCAGCATGCTCGCGCGTTCTATCTCCGGTACGGGCTCGAGCCCTCACCGACCGACCCTCTGCACCTGATGATCCTGATCAAGGACATCGCCGTGGCGTTGGATGCGGCGAGGAAGGATCCGTAACGCTTCTCAAGCTGAAGGGGCCAGCCACAGGAGCAACTCGATGAGCGCACTGCTGGGCTGGACCTCCGGCGAGTACCGGACGGCGAGGTCCGACGGCCGCTTGGTCGCCGGGATCGGCCAGGCGCCAGCCAGGTTCCCGTCCGCGGTCTGGACGACCTACGTCGCCGTCGACGACGTCGACGAGACCGCCCGTCGCGCGGGTGGCGCCGGCGGCGGCCGAATCGTCGAACCGAGCACCCATGGGGACGACGGCCGAGTCGCGGTGCTGACGGATCCCGTCGGCGTCGCGTTTGGGATCTGGCAGGCACGCGGCCGGAGCGGTGCCGAGCGGGTCAGCGAGCCCGGCGCGTGGACCATGAGTTCGCTGCACACACCCGCTCGCGACGCGTCCGCGGCGTTCTACGGGCAGCTGTTCGGCTGGACGCTGGAGCCTGTCCCGGGCGCGCCAATGGCGTTCTGGCGTCTCGACGGACACGTCGGGGGCGAGGCGGCCCAGCCCATGCCCCGCGACGTCGTCGCCGTGCTCGCTCCGATCGGCGACGGCGACCCGACGCCGCCGCACTGGAGCGTCGCGCTTAGCGTGGACGACGTCGATGTGACGACACGTCACGTCTGCGAGCTCGGGGGAGCCGTGCTTCTCGCGCCGACCGACACCCCAGGGTTTCGCAGCGCGGTCATGGCGGATCCACAGGGAGGCGTGGTCGCCGTCACCGCTGATGGGGTTGCGTCCCCGGTTCTCGCCGATAGCGTGCTTGACGACTTCGGGTTCACGTTCGGGCGGTCTTAAGAAGACTTGTTCAGCTCCTGGGCGACGCGCGTCGACGACTCACGCGGCGCTGTTTCCGAGCGTGGGGAAGCTGTGGGGACGTCGGCGTGCGGCGTCTCAGCACTGGTGGGCCATCTGGGCAGTTGGAGGCCGCCAGCCGTGCCCGAAGAGCGCGCTCAGGCGCGATAACGGAGAGGGGGGATTCGAACCCCCGAAGGACGGAAACGCCCTTACCGGTTTTCGAGACCGGCGCATGATGGCGAAATCGCCCGTGGTTACTGGGGATTTGCCGCTGAGGGAACGAAAAAGGGAACGGCGACGCTTGTGCCCGCCCGTTTCTACGTTCGCGGTGGCGTGGGCGCTTGGGAGCTGGCGGTAGCTGCGGTCGAAGCTGACGTGGCCGACGGGCATGGGTCGGACTTTATGCGGGATCGCGGCGGCATTGGACCATTCTGAGACTCTTGTGCGCGGCGGTTGCCGGTGGTCCTGCGTTGGCCTGCGTTGACCTGGGATCGTCCGTTCTGGCTGTTTGTCGCGTGGTGGAAGGGTCCGGTTGCGCTGCTTAGCTTGCGGTGATGCCCCCACCGCGTCAGCCCACCTCGGCGGAGGGTCGTCGGCCGCCCCGTCGGCGCTGGCGCTGGCGCGACTACCGCACGACGTCGGGTCGGAGTCCTGTGGAGGAGTTCATCGATTCGCTCTCCGACGGTGATGCAGCGGCCGTGCTCGCTGGCATGACCGAGGTGCGCGATCGCGGCTTGGTCGCTGCGGGCCACCGCCAAGGGAACATCTGGGAGGTGCGAATCGATGGCGATCGCGTCATCTACCGCATCTTGGTCGCCGAGGAGGGCGCCCGCGGCAGGGTGCTCCTCGCGCTTGAGGGGTTCACCAAGCAGACTCAGAAGACGCCGCTGGCGACGATCCGGTTGGCGCAGCGTCGGCTCAGTGATCGGCGTCATCGTGGCGCCGTCCAGCGAGCGCCCGAGGGGAAGCCGTCGCTGAGCCGATAGCTCTTCCCTTTATACCTGAAAGGAGATACTATCTCAGGTATGAGCAGCGGTAGCTGGAGCACCAATGCCTGAGCGTGACTTTCTCGACAAGGTGATTGCCAAGCGCACCGCGCGGAACCCAGCATTTCCGCAAATGCTGGACGCGGCCCGCCGGCGTCGGGAGTTGCTGCGCACGCTCGCGGAGCGCCGCGAGGAGCAGAACCAGACGCAGACGGCGGTCGCGGCAGCGATGGCGACGTCACAGTCGTTCGTTGCGCGTTTGGAGAGCACGGCGGCCGACACCAAGATCTCAACGGTTGAGCGGTATGCCGAGACTCTCGGGTACGTCGTGCAGTATCACCTCGTTCCTCTGGATCAGAGCGCCGACGAGCCAGCCGTCGTCGTTCATTAGAGCGGCTTCGATCAGCGAGATCGTCCGGCCGCCGGCCAAAAGCGTCCTTCCGGCTACGGGACGGTTCGCGCTGATCGCGTCGTTGTTTCGGGGTCGGGCGGATGGGTTCGCAAACGCGGTGGGAGAGCAGCCGCACGCCGTGTAGATCGGGGTGGGCGCCGAAGTGCTCGAATGAATGGCAGCCGGGGCCGTGCTTCAAGCCGAAGGTGAAGTGCGCCGCGTGCGCACATCGGCGGTTCGTGTCTTCGCGCTCGTGTTGTGACGGCT
>DATCFW010000536.1:0-5183 GCA_036509295.1 Solirubrobacteraceae bacterium
GGTAGGTCGATGCCGGTCTGGACGCCCATCTCGTGCAGCATCGAGACAAGGTCCTCGGTGGCGATGTTGCCGGTCGCGCCGGCGGGGACCGGGCAGCCGCCCAGCTCGCCGAAGCTCGATTCAAACGAGTCGACGCCCGCCTCGAGCGCCGCGTAGACATTGGCCAGGCCCTGGCCGCGGGTGTTGTGGAAGTGGGCGGTCAGCTCGACTCCGCCCAGCTGCTCACGGGCGGCGGTGAAGAACTCCCCCACCTGCACGGGGTTGGCCATGCCGGTGGTGTCGCCGAAGCCGATCTCCTGCGCGCCCGCCGCGGCGAGCCGCGTGGCGATTCCGAACACCCGGTCGGGGTCGACCCGCCCCTCATACGGACAGCCGAAGGAGACGCTGATCACCGCCTCGCAGCGCAACTCCGCCTCGCGCGCGCGCCCGAGCACCCGCTCGAGCCCGGCGAGCGACTCCTCCACTCCACGGTTGACGTTGCGCAGGTTGTGGGTCTCGGTCGCCGACAGGAAGACGTTGACCTCGTCGACGTGGTCACGCAGCGCCAACGCGCGGTCCAGCCCCCGCTCGTTGGGAACGAGCACCGAGCGGCTGACGGTGTCGGGCACGTCGATGGATTCCAGGACCGCGGCGGCGTCGGCCAGCTGGGGGATGACACGCGGTGAGACGAAGCTCGTGACCTCGAGCCGGCGCAGGCCGGTCTGGGCGAGCGCGTTGATGAGCTTGACCTTGGTGGCGGTCGGAATGACCTCGGGCTCGTTCTGAAAGCCGTCCCGTGGCCCGACCTCCCGAATCCGTGCCGCGGACGGGATCACGGCGGTCACGCCCCCAGGGCGCGGGCGATCACCATCTGCTGAACCTCGTCGGTGCCCTCACCGATGGTGAGGATCTTCGCGTCGCGGTAGAAGCGACAGACCGGGTACTCCTCGATGTAGCCGTAGCCGCCGTGGATCTGCACCGCCTCGTCGGCGGCCTTGACCGCGAGCCGGCCGGTCTTGAGCTTGGCCTGGGCGGCGACGAGGGAGAAGGGCTTGCCCTGGTCCTTGAGCCACGCCGAGTGGTAGACGAGCAGCCGCGCCGCGGCGATCTCGGTGGAGAGGTCGGCGAGCTTGGCCTGAATCGATTGGAACTTTGAGATCGGCTTGCCGAAAGCGCGGCGCTCCTTGGCGTAGGCGAGCGCCTCGTCGAGCGCGCCCTGGGCGAGCCCGACGCCCATCGCGGCGACGCCGATCCGGCCGATGTCGAGCACGTTGAGGAACTGATGGAAGCCCTGGCCGCGCGGTCCGAGCAGGTTCTCCTCGGGCACCCGGCAGTCGGTGAAGGTCAGGGGCCGCGTGTCGGATGCGTGCCAGCCCATCTTCCGGTAGGGCGCGGCCTGCTCGTAGCCGGGGGTGCCGTTGGGGATGATGAGATTGGAGATCTCATCCTCGGCGGTACGGGCGGTGATGCACACGACGCCAGAGATCTCGGTGCCGGCGTTGGTGATGAACTGCTTGGCGCCGTCGATGACCCACTCGCCGTCCTCGAGCCGGGCGCGCGTGCGGGTGTTGCCGGCGTCGGAGCCGGCTTCGGGCTCGGTGAGCCCGAAGGCGCCGAGGATCTCCCCGCTGCACAGCTTGGGCAGCCACTCGTCGCGCTGCTCGTCGGAGCCGAACAGGTAGATCGGCTGCGTGCCCAGCGAGGTGTGGGCGCACAGCGTGATGGCGACGCTCGAGTCGACCCGGGTGAGCTCCTCGACGGCGATCGCGTACTGGAGGCTCGTGCCGCCGGCGCCGCCGACCTCCTCGGGGAACGGGATCCCCATCCAGCCCAGCGATCCCATCGCGGCGACGATCTCGTAGGGGAAGGACTTGGTGCGATCGAGCTCGGCGGCTGCCGGGGCCACCTCGGCCCGGGCGAAGTCGCGGACCGTCCGTTGCAGCAGCTCGGTCTGATCGTCGAGTCCGAAATCCATCAGCTTTCGCGCATCATAGCGAACGAAGGTTCAAAGTTCGAATGGAGATTCGGAGTTCCACGGTATAATGGCGCGGCATGGCCGCCCGTCCCACCCGCCCGGCGCTGCGCGAGCGCTATGACCGCCGGCGCCAGGAGGTCGTCTACCAGGCCGCCCGGGCGTTCGCTCGGCAGGGGTATGACCAGACCACCATGCAGGAGCTGGCGGCCACGATGGGGTTGGCCACCGGTGCCCTGTATCACTACTTCGGCGGCAAGGAGACGCTGCTGGCGGCGATCTGCGACCAGCTGATGGAGCCCCTGCTCGAGCAGGCCACCGAGGTGCTGGCCGATGAGGCGCCGGCCGACCGGCAGCTGCGGACGCTCGTGCGGCTCTGGGTCGCCCACGTGGTCGCGCACCGCGACCACATGCTCGTCTTCCAGCAGGAGCGCCACGTGATCGAGTCCGGCGACCAGTGGCGCAAGGTCCGCGCCAGCCGCAAGGCGTTCGAGCGCCTGGTGGCCGACGGGCTCGAGCGAGCCCACCCGCGCGGAGACGCTCGGCTGGCCCTGCTGGCGCTGCTGGGAATGGTCAACCACACCGCCCAGTGGTACCGGCCACGGGGCGAGCTGACCCCCGAGCAGATTGCTGACGGGTACGTCGCGCTCGTGCTCGGGGCCGGGGCCGGGGCCGGAGCCGGGGCCGGGGCCGGGGCCGAGTGAGCCCTGAGCCGGCGCGACGCTCGTGATCCTAGGCCGAGATGACCTTGCCGGGGTTGAAGATCCCGTCGGGGTCCAGCGCGTGCTTGATCGCGCGCATCATCTCCACCGCCGCCATCCCGTGCTCCTCCACCAGGAAGCGCGTCTTGCCGTAGCCGACGCCGTGCTCGCCGGTGCAGGTCCCCTCGCGCTCGAGCGCGCGCCGGACCAGCCGGGCGTGGAACTCCTCGCCACGGGCGATGTCCGCCGGGTCGTCGGGGTCGACCAGGACGATGACGTGGAAGTTGCCGTCACCGACGTGGCCGACGATCGACGCGACCAGGGCGTGCTGCGCGATGTCGGCCTGGGTGGCGGCGATGCAGTCGGCGAGCGCGGAGATGGGAACGCAGACGTCGGTGGTGAGCGCGCCGCTGCCCGGACGCATCGCCCGCGTCGCCTCCATCGCGCGGTGGCGGGCGTGCCACAGCGTCCGTCGCTCGGCCTCGTCCGACGCCCAGGCGAAGTCGCTGCCGCCGTGTTGCGCGGCGATCGCGGCGGTGTCCCGCGCCTGCGTTTCCACGTCGGCGCTCGACCCGCCGTGGAACTCGATGAACAGCGTGGGGGCGATCACGAACGACGTGTCGTCGTGGCGGTTGATCGCCTCGATCTGCCGCTCGTCGGCGAGCTCGATCCGGGCCACCGGAATGGAGTTCTGGCCGACCTCGACCACGCAGCGGACGGCGGCGTCGACCGACGGGAACGTGCACGCCGCCGCCGCGATGGCCTCGGGGGTGGGGTGGATGCGCAGCGTGGCGTCGCAGATGAGTCCGAGCGTCCCCTCCGAGCCGATCATCAGCCGCGTGAGGTCATAGCCGGCCGATGACTTGCGCGCCCGGGAGTGCGTCCGCACGATCTCCCCGCGGGCGTCGATCACGGTGAGCCCGAGGACGTTCTCGCGCATCGCGCCGTAGCGGACGGTCGTCGTCCCCGAGGCGCCGGTCGCGACCATGCCGCCGATCGTCGCGTCGGCGCCCGGATCGACGGCGAAAAACACCCCCTCGGGTCGCAGCCGGGTGTCGAGCGCCCGCCGCGTGACCCCAGCTCCGACGACGACGTCGAGATCCTCGATCGACGGCGGCGAGATGACGTTCATGTCGCGCATGTCGACGCAGATCCCGCCGCCGAGGGCCGCGACGTGGCCCTCCAACGACGTGCCCGCTCCGAACGGGATGAGCGGGATGCGGTGCTCAGCGGCGACGCGAACAATCGCCGCGGCCTCCGGCACCTCCCGCGGCCACACGACCATGTCGGGCTGGGCCTCGGGGTGGAAGGACTCGTCGTGGCCGTGCAGTGACCGTTGGTCGGCCCCGGTGGCGACCCGATCGGCGCCGAGCAGGTCGGCGAGCGCGCGGTGGCCGGCATCGAGGCTGGCCGGCTCCGGGCGCGGGACCGACGGCACGTCCATCACGGACATGCCGACAGCGTTGCACACCACGGATCGTCAGGCCGATCCCGACAGCGTCAGGCGCTGGGGCAGCTCCGTCAGCCACTGCCCGAGCCGCCCTGAGGCAGCGGCGAACGCCGCCTCCACCTTCAGCCAGCCGGCGGCGTCCTGCCAGGTTGGGGGCTGGCGCTTAACCGCCACCACCAGCTCGGTGTCACCGTCGGCGTGAACGAGCGCGAGCCCGCCCCAGTTGCCCAGGGCGCTCACCGACGCCAGGTCACGCAGGCTCCACTCGCGCACCGCCCGCCGCCGTTCCCCGAACACGACGGCCCGCCGGTCGGTGGCATGTAGGGCGCCGAGCGCGGACGGGTGGCCGAGTCCGGCGGCGCGCACCGCGCCGACGTGGACGGCGAAGCGCTCATCGGGCGCCAGCGCCGGGCGGGCGGTGGCCGCGGGCACCAGCTCACCGCGCTCAAACCGGGGGCGCCACCATTCGATCTCCCCGAGCACCCGCTCCGCCGCGGCGTTCATGCCGGGAGCGCGTGGAGCGCTGGGTAGAGGGCCCGGTAGCGGCCGCGGTGGGCGGCGTAGCGATCGACCCACTCGGGATCGGGATCGACCCGGGAGGCCGCGCGCCACCCCGTCTGGGCGGCGGCTGCGGGATCGGCGAACACACCGCCGGCGACGCCGCCGAGGATGGCCGCCCCGTAGGCGCCGCCCGCCTCGGAAACGGCCCGCTCCAGGGGCAGCTCGAGAATGCTGGCGAGGATTCGCAGCCACAGGTCCGATCGCGCGCCACCGCCCGAGACCCGCGCGTACGCCGGCACCGGCCCGGCGGCGGCGATCAGATCGAGACCGTCGCGCAGGGCATAGGCGACGCCCTCGAGCACCGCCCGCGCCAGCGCCCCACGGTCGTGGCGCAGGCCGAGGCCGGTGAATGCGCCGCGCACGTCGCTGTCGGGATAGGGCGTGCGCTCGCCCGACAGGTATGGCGCGAACGCGAGTCCCTCGACGCCCGGCGCCCACGCGGCCGCCGCATCGAGCAGCGCCGGGATGTCGTCCGCGGCCTGCAGCGTGTCGGCCAGCCAGGCCAGGGCTCCCGCGGCCG
>DATCFW010000537.1:0-14333 GCA_036509295.1 Solirubrobacteraceae bacterium
CTCCCGGCTGGCCGGGATGTGGGTGTGCTCGGCGAAGAACAGCGACTCGTGGCCGCGCTCCTCGATCAGCCGGGCGAAGTCACCGGGGCTGACCGCGTCATGGGTGGGGAAGTAGCCGATTCCGAATTCCATTGCGCCGAGTCTGGGCAGCGCACCCCGGGGTGCAGCAGCGCGGCGAAGGTGACGACGGCGCCGAGCACGCCGGCGCCGATCAGCGTCGTGCGGATACCCACGGCGGCGCTCACGGGCCGGTGAGCGCGAAGGACACCGGCAGCAGCCCGATCGAGATGAGCCAGTCCAGGCGCGACACGCGGCCGAGCAATTCGGCCGGCACGTGCCGCTGCTTGGCGGTGGCCCAGGCGATCGTCCCGGCCGTCTCGAGCGTGTTGAACGCCACGCTGGCCACCATCAGCCCCCACAGTCCGCTGGCGAGGCCGTACCCGGCGATCGCGAGCGTCGCCAGCGTCCAGCACGCGTACATGAACGTGATGCTGCGGCGGGGCAGCCCGCGCTGACCGATGCCGATCGCGCACAGCAGCGAGCCGAGACCGGCGGCGGCGAACACCAGCCCGAGGTCCCCGGCGCCGTCGCGCAGGCGATCCTTGACGATGAACGGCAGCAGCACCTCGGTCGGGCCCATGAACAGCAGGTAGGCGACCGCCGCACTGAGCAGCGTCGCCCACAGCCAGGCGTGGCCGCGGACGTAGCGCAGACCGGCGCCGATCTCGGCGCGCACCGACGGCCCGGCGGCCGCCGAGGACCCGACCGCGCGGGGACCCGGGGACATGGCCAGCAGCGCCGACGCCGAGACGACGAACGACACCGCGTCGAGCACAAACGCCCCGCCGGTCCCGATCGCGGCGACGAGGATCCCGCCAACCGCCGGCCCGGCCAGACGCAGCGCGATCGGACGGATGAGCTGGTCGAGCGAGTTGGCCTGCGCGAGCTCGCTCTCGGGCAGCAGCTCGGGCACGAGCGCGTCGGCGGCGGGATCGAAGAACGCGGTGGCGGCGCCGTGGACGACGGCGATCGTCGGCACCGTCATGGCGATGCCGACGCTGGCCAACGCGGTCGGGGCGTTTGACAGCGCGTAGACCTGCCAGGCGAGCGCGATCAGGAACAGCCCGTCGCCGAGCAGCGACACGGACATGCCGCCCACGAGCAGGCGGTAGTCACGGTGCTTCAGTGGCGCGAGCAGCCGGACGCGGTCAAACCCCCCGATCCGGTCCAGGCCTTCGTAGCTGTGCTGCATCGGGCCGGTGATTCAGGCGGTGGGCAGCGCCGCGCCGTCAGACTCGCCGGCGCGGGACTCGAGGAACTCCAGCAGCTTGTCGGGCGGCATCGGCCGGGCGAAGTAGAAGCCCTGGCCGGTCTCGCAGCCGAGCCCGCGCAGCGTCTCGGACTGCTCGGAGTACTCGATGCCCTCGGCCACGACCTCGAGCTGGAACGTCTCGCCGATGCCGAGCACCGCGGAGGCCAGGCCGGACGTGATCGGGGAGGCGCCGGCGGCGAGCAGCGACCGGTCCATCTTGAGGATGTCGAGCGGGAACATGCTCAGGTAGCTGAGCGATGAATAGCCGGTGCCGAAGTCGTCCATCGCCAGGCGGATGCCGAGCGCGCGCAGTTCCTTGAGGCGGCGGACCGCCAGCTCGGTGTCGGTCATCATCACCGACTCGGTGATCTCCAGGGTGAGCGCCTCGGGCTCCAGTCCCGCATCGCGCAGCGCCGCCGCCACGTCGGCGACGATGTCGGAGTGAAACAGCTGCTTGACCGACAGATTGATGCCGACCGTCGGCAGGATCGCCGTCCGGGCCTGGTCGCGGAAGGTCCGCGCCTGGCGGCAGCCCTCGCGCAGCACCCAGTGGCCGATGGGGACGATCAGCCCGGTCTCCTCGGCGAACGGGATGAACTGATCGGGCGGGATCAGGCCGCGCTCGGGGTGACGCCAGCGCAGAAGCGCCTCGACGCCGGTGACGGCGCCGTCCTCCAGCCGGACGAGCGGCTGGTAGTGCAGCTCGAACTCGTCGCGCACGAGCGCGCGCTGGAGATCGGCGCGCAGCTCGAGCCGGGCGACGACCCGCTCGTGCATGGCCGGCTCGAACATCCGGTAGCCGCCCTTGCCGTCGGACTTGGCGATGTACATCGCCGCGTCGGCGTTGCGGATGAGCTCGTCGGCGTCGATCGTCGTTCCCGGCTCCGCCACCGAGATGCCGAGGCTGGCGCGGATGCTGAGATCGTTGTGCTCGAGCTCGAGCGGTTCTCTGAGCGTCTCCAGGATGCGTTCGGCGGTCTCGGCCGCCGCCTGCAGGTCCTCCACGTCCTCCAGCAGCACCGCAAACTCGTCGCCGCCGAACCGCGCGGCGGTGTCGGCCGCCCGGATGCTCGTCGAGATGCGCTGCGCGACCTCGAGCAGGACCCGGTCGCCGGCGGCGTGGCCCAGGCTGTCGTTGACCGTCTTGAAGTCATCGAGGTCGACGAACAGGACCGCCATCCCGATGCCCTCGCGCAGCGTGCGCGCCACCGCGTGGCGGACGCGCTCGTTGAACAGGGCCCGGTTGGCGAGGTGCGTGACCGGATCGTGGAAGGCCTGGTGGGCGAGCTGCTCCTCGAACGCCGTGCGCTCCGAGACGTCGCGCCCGTTGAGCACGATCCCGCCGACGGTCGAGTCGGCGAGGAGGTCGGTGTGGCTGATCTCGAAGTGGCGCAGGCTGCCGTCGTGGTGCAGCAGCAGGCACTCGATCACCTCGTCGCGGCCGGTGGCGGTGGCGCCGGCGGTGAGCCTCCGCAACAGCCGGCCCTGCTCGTCGGGGTGCAGCAGCTCCTCGAAGGAGCGGCCGGTGACCGCCTCCGCGGTGTAGCCGAGGACGCGTTCGATCGATGGGCTCTGATACAGGATCGTGTTGTCGGCGCTGAGGACGGTGATGAGATCGGTCGAGTTCTGGACGAGCGTCGAGAACCGTGCCTCGGATGCGCGGCGGTGGACCTGCTCGGACAGCTCGGCGCTGCCCAGGGCCAACGCGACCTGATGCGCCAGCGTCCGCAGCGCGTAACGAGTCTCCTCGGCGGCGGCCGCCGGGCCGGCCACGACGAGCATCAGCACTGACTCGCTGCGGCTTCCCTGGCTCAGCTCGAGGTTGAGCAGCGGGTCATCGCCTGACGGCAGGCGCAGCTGCTCGCGGGCGTAGGACGGCAGCGTCGCCAGACGGCCCGCGTCGCACTCCTGGAGCAGAGCCGAGACCTCGGGGTCGATCGTCCACTCGGCCAGCGCGCCGCGCTCGTCGATCGCGAGCACCTGGGCGCTGCCTTGAGAGAAGCGGCACAGCCGGGCGTCGACCTGCTCCTGGCCGAGCTCGTTGACCGCCTGGAGGGCGGCGATGACGATCTCGCTCGGGTCGGTGGCGCCGACGAGCAGGCCGCCGGCCGCGGTGAGCGCCCGCTCGCGCTGGGCCGCGCTCTCGCGCTGACGCACGAGCCCGGCCATCCGGGCGATGACGAGGCCGAACAGGGCCATCGACACGACGATGAGCACCGCCGCGTCCCAGTCGCGATTCGGCAGCGCCTTGTACAGCTCCAGACCGGGTGCGATGAGCGTCGAGCCGGCGAGCAATAGGAGGCGCGTCGGCGTGAGGCGGGACTCGCGTTCGCCGGCCGGCTCGGAGAGCTCCCGCATCGATGGGTGCAGCGCAGCGGCGCCCCACAGCAGGTAGAAGAAGATCCAGCCGGCGTCGAGCCACAGCTGGTGGGTGTTCGTGTTGTCGAGCGTGAGGATGCCGTAGATGAAATCGGTGAGCAGCAGCGTCACGATGCTGCCGATGAGCAGATAGAACGCCGGGCGGCGCTTGCCCGCATTCACCGCCAGGCGGATCGCCGCCGCCAGCAGGATGAGGTCCCCGATCGGATAGGCGATCGAGACGAGCTTGGGGAGCAGGCTGAGTGTCCCGTCATGGATGTAGGGGGCGATCAGGAACAGGAACGAGATGAGGCTCAGCCCGACGCTCATGATCACCGCGTCCATCACGCCGGGGCCGTCGGCGCGCTGGTTGCGCCGACGCACGATGAGCAGCAGGCCGGTCATCAGCACCGGATAGACGGCGATGTACATCCCGTCGCCGATCGACGGGAACGGGACGTCGGCTCCAAACAGCTTCGGGTAGCTGTACGTGTAGACGTCCCCCAGCCAGAACAGCAGCAGGCCGAGCGCGAACAGCCACCAGGCCAGGCGTGCCGCCGGCCGGTGGATGCGGATTCCAGCGACGACGCCGAGCACGCCGTAGAAGCCGAGACCGTTGATCACGGGTCCGGAGCCCTTGAACGGCAGTTCGAACAGGTACAGGCCGCACATGACCGCGCCGAAGGCGAGGTAGATCCACCACAGGTGGCGGTGAGCCTTCGGGGCCGGACGCGACGTGGTCATCGTCTGTGGTTACTCGGCCGCAGACCGGTTGAGCTTGAAGCGCTCGGCCACCTCGCCGAGCACGACCTCGAGATGGTCGATCTGCTCGTCGGTGTTGGCGGCGGTGAGCTGGAGCCGAAAGCCGACCTCATCCCGGGGGACGAGCGGGTAGACGGCCATCGTCGCGTAGATGCCGCGATCGAACAGCATGTCCCCGACGTCGCCGACGGTGCCGGGATCGGCCAGCGGGACTTCGATGATCGGGAAGCCGGAGCGGTTGGGCGTGGAGATCCCCAGCGCCTCGATGCGGTTCAGCACGCGCCGGGCGAGACGATGCAGCTGTCCGCGCAGCGCGTCGCCGCGGGCCTCGTTGACCCGCAGGCCCTCGAGCACCGTCGCCAGCGAGGCGATCGGGGACGGACCGGAGTAGAGGTACGGCGGCGCGGCGGTCTTGAGCACCTGCTTGACCGCCGTCGGGCAGGCGATGAACGCCAGCAACGACGAGTACGCCTTGGAGAAGCCGCCGACGAGGATGATGTTGTCGTAGCTCTCGCCGAGGTGGCGGACGATGCTGTTGCCGCGGATGCCATACCCGCACGGCTCGGTCGCGGCGCGCTCACCGATGACGCCGAAGCCGTGGGCGTCGTCGACGTACAGCAGCAGGCCGTGCTCCCGGGCCAGCGTCGCGAACGCGGCCAGGTCCGGGGCGTTGCCGGTCATGCTGTTGACGCCGTCGATCGCGATCAGCCCCGGGCGGCGCCAGTTGCGCTTCAGCAGCACCTCGAGCTCATCGAGGTCGTTGTGGCGGAAGCGCTCGATCGTCGCGCCGCGCGCCTCGGCCATCGCGCAGCCGTCGTAGATGGTCTTGTGGGCGCGGCTGTCCAGGAACACGGTGCCGCCGCCGCCGAGCACCGGGATCACCGACATGTGGATGTGGGTGATCGTCGGCAGCAGGAGGCTGTCCTCGGCGCCGAGCAGCTCGGTCAGCTTGGCCTCGATCTGCTCGTAGAGGACCGGGCTGCCGAGCAGCCGGCTCCAGCTGGGGTGCGTGCCCCACCGGGCGAGGTACTCGGGGATCGCCTCGATGATCTCCAGGTCCAGGTCGAGCCCGAGGTAATTGCAGGATGCGTAGTCAGTGAGCCACTGGTCGCCGACGCGAATGTCGCGGCCGTCGATCTCGTCGATGACGGCGTCGAGCATCCGGTGCGAGTACTGGAGGTGGGCCAGGTCCTCGGTGGAACGGATCCATCGCTCGAGCCAGTGGTCCTCGTGGCGCTGGCCCCAGCCCAGGGCCTGGCGGGGATCCGCCGGGCGACGCGCGGTGGCCGGACGGGCCGTGGCGGCCGGACGGGCCGTGGCGGCCGGACGCGCCGCGGCGGCCGGACGCGCCGTGGCGGCCGGGCGCGGCGCGGCGGGCGCGGCGAAATCGTCGCGCTCGGGCGGTTCTGAAGAATCGGGTCGGGAAGCGTCTGACCGCCGCATCACCCCGCTTATCGGTCAGGCGCACCCGAATCTGAAGCGCGGTGGAGAACTTCTGCGCAGACAGCTTCGCGGCCGGCGGCGAACGTTTGCAGCCCGACCTGCGCACCGTCGTAATGAAACCATCGCACCTTCCTTGCTCGTGATTCCCCGCCGCCCCGGTGCCAGCGCCACACGGCGGAGTGTTTATGCCGCAACCGCGGCTTACTAATCAGGAATCCAACAGCTGCTGGGCCAGCGCGATCGCGCCGAGCACCCCGGCGCGGTCGCCCAGCTCCGGCGCGACGAGATAGCGATTGATCTCGGCGCCAAGCATCGGCGACTCGAGGTAGCCGGCGAGCAGCTCGCGCAGGCGTGACCGGACGGCCGGCAGCAGCGGCGCGCGATCCATCACCCCGCCGCCGGCGATCACCCGGTGCGGTGAGGCCACGTAGACGATGTTGAGGATCCCGAGCGCCAGGTACTCCGCCTCGAGCTCCCACGCCGGGTGGTCGTCGGCGAGATCGGCGGGGTCCGCCGCCCACCGCTCGCGGATCGCGGTGCCCGAGGCGAGCCCCTCCCAGCAGTCCCCGTGCGCCGGGCAGACGCCGGGGAACGGATCGCGCTCGCGATCGTGCGGGATGCGCATGTGCCCCACCTCGGGATGGATGAGGCCGTGGCGCGGACGGCCGTCAACGATCAGCCCGGCGCCGATGCCGGTGCCGACGGTCAGGTAGCAGAGGCTCTCCGCGTCGCGACCAGCGCCCCAGCGATGCTCGGCGATCGCGGCGGCGTTGACGTCGGTGTCAAACGCGACCGGGATCCGGAGCCGATCACGGAGCGCCGACGCCACCGGGGTGTGTGCCCAGCCCGGCTTCGGGGTCGTCGTGACCTGGCCCCACGTTGGCGAGCTCGGATCGAGGTCAATGGGACCGAACGCTCCCACCCCGATCGCCGCGGGCCGGGGGTGCGCCTCGAAGAAGCCGGCGATCCGATCGAGCGTCTCCCGCGGCCCGGCGGTGCGAAACGTCTCCTCCGCCACGGTCTCCCCCGGTCCGGTTCCGAGCGCGCAGACGATCCAGGTCCCGCCGGTCTCGACCGCTCCGTAGATCTCCGTCACGCCGGCAATGATGCCCGGCCTTCGGTCGCGGCGCGCTGCGACAGTGACGCGATTCGTGGCGGCCGGGGCGACCCGGGGGACCTCGGGCTAGTCGTCGGCGATGATCGAGCCGACCCGCGCGCCGAGCGTGCGGTCCCGGGTGTAGACGATCGCCGCCACTACGATCACACCGAGCGCGATCCAGGGGTATTTGCTAAAACGGCGCGAGCTGCCCCGGCTTGACCTGCTCATAGAGGGGATAGCCGACGGCGAATGCTCCGAGTAACGGCAGGATGAGGTGACGCACATGAGCGGCGTCGACGGACGGCCTAACAGTTAATACACATATCGAGCCGATGAATGGCACCAAATCACCCCGTCGATCAATGAGCGAGTAATTGACACTCACCTCGTGGCGCCCTAGGCTCGCCGACATGGCGCTGGCCGACATTCACCGTGACATAAACGAGGCGCTCGGCGACCCCGCGCAGGACGGCGCCATGTTTCCGGTCACTGACCCGGCGAGCGGTGAGACGATCGCCGAGGTTCCCCGCATGGGCGTCCTCGAGATGCGCGCCGCGTTCGTGCGGGTCATGGTGCTCCCCCGCGAGCTGCTCGGGCGATCCTCGATCCAATACGTGCGCGACGGAGACCAGGACCGCCCCAAGCCGCAGCGCTATCAGGTGTTCGTGGACGAGCCGCTCGATCTATGAGCAACCCGCGCTCCGGCGGTCAGATCCTCGTCGACCAGCTCGTTGTCCACGGGACCGAGCTCGTCTTCTGCGTCCCCGGCGAGAGCTACCTGGCCGCGCTGGACGCGCTCTATGACACTCCTCAGCTGCGGCTGATCGTCGGCCGGATGGAGGCGAGCACGGCCAACATGGCCTGCGCCTATGGGCAGCTCACCGGCTCGCCGGGGATCTGCTTCGTGACCCGGGGTCCGGGCGCGTCGCAGGCCGCCGTCGGGGTGCACAACGCCCAGCAGGGGTCGGTGCCGCTCATCCTGCTCGTCGGCCAGGTCCCGCGGCCGCACCGGGGCCGCGAGGCGTTCCAGGAGGTCGACATCGATGCGATGTTCGCGCCGCTGGCCAAGTGGACGGCCACGATCGACGATCCCGGCCGGATTCCCGAGCTCGTGAGCCGCGCCTTCCACGTCGCCACCGCGGGACGGCCCGGGCCGGTGGTCCTGTCGCTGCCCGAGGACATGCTGACCGACGCCGCCGACGTCCCCGACGCCGCGCCGCACCAGATCGTCCGGCCGAGCCCGCCGGCCGGGGTGGTGGCTCGCGCCCGCGACATGGTGGCGCGCGCCGACCGGCCGCTGGTGGTGGTCGGCGGCGGCGGCTGGTCGCAGCGGGCGGGGACCGATGTCACCGCCTTGTGTCAATCATGGGGCGTGCCGGTGGCCACCGCGTTTCGCTGCCAGGACTACGTGTCCAACAACTCGCCGGCATATGGCGGCACGCTGGGTCTCGGCATGGACCCGCGGCTGGCCCGGCGCGCCCAGGAGTCAGACCTCCTGCTCGTGATCGGCGCCCGCCTCGATGAGCCGACGACCGGCGGCTACACGGTCATCCAGGCTCCCCGGCCGCGACAGACGCTCATCCACGTGCACGCCGACCCGGAGGAGCTCGGACGCGTGTTCGAGCCGGTCCTGGGCATCAATGCCGGCAGTGCTGAGTTCGCCGCCGCCGCCCGGGCGCTCGATCCACCCGCCCCGGGTCGCTGGTCGGCGTGGACGGCGGGCGCCGCCGCGGACGTCGCCGCCTTTCGGGGGTGGGCGGGGTCGGGGTCCGCGACGGAGGGGGTCGATCTGGCGCGGGCCGTGGCCGGCCTGTGCGACGCGCTGCCGGCCGACACGATCGTCACCAACGGCGCCGGCAACTACACGCTGTGGGTGCACCGCTACTGGCGGTTTGACCGCTTCGGCACCCAGGTGGCGCCGGTCAGCGGAGCGATGGGATACGGAGTCCCCGCCGCGATTGCGGCCAAGCTCGCCCACCCGGACCGTCCGGTGGTGTCGTTCAACGGCGACGGGTGCTTTCTCATGGGCGGCCAGGAGCTCGCCACCGCGGTCCGCCACCAGGCCAACGTCGTGTTCGTCGTCATCGACAACGCCGGCTACGGCACGATCCGCATGCACCAGGAGCGCCGTTATCCGGGGCGCCCGGTCGGGACCGACCTCGTCAACCCCGATTTCGTGGCGTTCGCGCGCTCGTTCGGACTGGCGGCCCGGTCAGTCGCCGACGCCGACGAGCTGATCGCGGCGGTGCAGGCCGGCGTGGAGGCCGACGGACCATCGCTCGTTCACGTGCCGCTCGGGCCCGACGTGCTCACACCGCCGCGCGAGGCGGAGACCGTGGCGTCAGTAGCCCGCACCGGCACCCCCGCCGGCTGAGCCTGGCCGCCGGCAACCCGGCTGGTAGCGTCGGCCATCCCATGGATCTCCGGCAGCTTCGCTGCTTCTACGCGGTCGCGCGTCACCGCCACTTCACCCGAGCCAGCGAGGAGCTCGGCCTCTCCCAGTCCTCGGTCTCGCACCACATCCGCCAGCCCGAGATCTCGCTCGGCGTCGAGCTGTTCGTGCGCACCAGCCGCACCGTGCGCCTGACTCGGGCCGGGGAGGCCCTACTGCCCCGCGCCCAGGAGATCGTCGACCAGGTCGACGCCGCCGCCGCCGAAATGCACCAGTTCACCGGCCTGATGCGCGGACGGATGGTGCTCGGGACGATGCGGGCGCTCGGACCGATCCGGCTGCCCGCGCTGCTGCGGTCCTTCTGCGAGCGCTATCCCGGCATCGATGTCGTGATGCGCGAGAACACCACCGAGCGGATGATCGACATGCTGTCGGGCGGCGAGCTCGACGCCGCGTTCATCCAGCTCCCGGAAGCCCTGCCGTCCGGCATCGTCACCGAAGTGCTGCACGTCGAGGAGTTCGTGCTCGTCGTCGGGCCCGACCACGCCCTCGCCGACCGCGACGAGGTACCGCTCTCCGCGCTCGCCACCGACGACTGGATCGTCTTCAGCCGCGGCACCGGCATCGACATCGCCCTGCGCACCGCCTGCCAACAGGCCGGGTTCGAGCCCCACGCCAAGTTCGAGAGCTCGGCCCTGCAGACGGTGCGAGCGCTGGCCACCGCCGGGCTCGGTGCCGCGATGCTGCCGCGCTCGTTCGCCGAGGATGACGCCGCGGCGAAGATCATCCGGATCGTCGCCCCCACTCCCATCCGGCGCGTCGCGCTCGCCTGGACCGACCGGCCGCTCCCGGCCGGCACGGCGTTCGTCCATTATGTGATGGGTGCCAACGGCCGGTCGGCCACGTAACCGGTCACACCGGGCGGATCACAGGTCGGGCCAGAGAGCGCCCTTGGCGACGGCGCCCTGCTCGATCTGCTCAAGCGTCTCGTCGGTGCGCCGGTCGGCCACCATCGCCTCCAGCGCCTCGCCGATCGTCGTCGCCCACACCCGGCGGACCACCGCGGGTTGATCCTGGTGATCGCGCAGCTCCATCCAGTCCAGCGCCACCCGCGCCGGCCGCCCGTCCGCGGCCTTCGGCGTCTCCTCGTCGTCGCCGGAGAACATCGTGATCTGAGCGCGCCAGCCGTGCGGGCACAGTTCGCTCATCATCGCCCGGGCGCGGAGCTCGGCGCTGGCGGCGGCGTGCAGCCGGCGGCGGCGTCCGCGCCGGGAGCGCAGGGCGCCCCGCACGCCGGAGACGACGATCCCGAGCAGCGGCACGAGGATCGCCCCCACGCAGACCACGAATCCAACGAGCGCCAGCGGCGCGAGCAGGTTTACGTGGCCGGGATGAAACTCCGCGCCGCCGAACTGCACCAGGTACGTCAGCACGATTTCCAAGTTACTCCCTGAGCGCCCGCCGTCAAGCCGCTCCTGGACGGACGCACGAGCAGCACGTCGGGCGCGGCGGTCGTCCTGCCCGATCTGGTCGGCGCGCCGGCCAGATCGCGTTCACGAGCGCGTGGCTCCGGGAGCGGGCAGCGTGAGCAGAGCCGCGCTGCCCGCCGGCACTGTCATCGCATAGGTGCCGGCGCGCGAGCGGACGTCCTGCGGCAGCGGCGCCGGCAGCACACCCGTCGTGGTGCTCGCGCCAAAGCTCTCCCCGCCGAGCGTGACCCCGCCGGTCGCGTATGCGCTGCGCGCCCTCAGCCGCTCGAGGGTGGCCGGACCGGGGCGGGGCGGGGCGGCGATGAGCGCCAGCGCCGAGCGCTTCAGGCTGTCGTTGATCACGAGCACGCGGATCCGGTGATCGGGGGCCACCGTCGCCCACGCCCGCATGGTCGTCTGGCTGCCGGCAACGATCCGCAGGAGCCGCGAACCGGCCGGGGCGGCCTGGGCGAACATCAGCGCCCCGTAGTACAGGGGTTGGACGGACCCGTGCCACCCCCCAGGGCTGCGAGCGAAGTCGAACAGGCCGTTGACCGAGTTGGGGTACGTGTGGAGGTTGACGCCGTCCACGCCGTCGCCGGCGATCGCGAAAAGCGAGTCCAGCACCCACAGGGCTGAGGCGAGGGTGTTGCTCACGCCGGCCCGGCCGTTGCAGCTGATCGAGCCCATCTCATCGATCTGGTATCTCGCGCCGTCGCGGTGCGCGAGCGCCACGTACGGAGCGATCCCGGCCAGCGGCCCGCGCGAGGCGGTCTCGCTCAGCAGGTTAAGCACCGACGGATATTGGGGTGACGACGGGTCGGTGACGCACTGGTTGAGGCCGTAGGCGTGCGAGGTGAGCATCCGCACCTGTGAACGTGGTGAGAGCAGCCCGTCGAACGCCCCCATCCACAGCGCCGCCCCCGTCTCGGGGCCCGCCAGCGGCAGGTGCGGGAGCACCGCGACCGTCCGGTCGAACTCCGCGACGTAGTCCTGCGGACCGTAGGTCGGCGGGCGCGAGAAGACCGGGGTGCCGGCATGCGAGTACCACGGCATCGGGTGGCCGTTGAGGTCCAGGTACCACGGAATCAGCGTGTACAGGTCGGGCTCGTTGCCGATCTCCAGCGCGTCGATGTTCGGCGCGCCGATGCGCTGAAGGAACTCGGCGCCCTCGAGCGCAGCGATCCGCGTACGGTTGGCCTCGAGGTTGACCCCGAGCAGCAGCTTGGCCCCCGTCGCCTGCGCGAGCGTCCGGGCGGCCGTGGCCCAGCCCGGCGTCAGGCCGTAGGTGACCCCGAGCGGCCGGCTCACGCCCGGGACCGGCCACCACGTCCGATCGGTGCTCTGGCCGCCGACCCGGATGATCGGGTGTCCGGTGGGATCGAGGTTCTTGAGCAGCTGGGCGAACACCGGATCCACCGACGGCGAGGTGCCGCCGGCGAGCGCGGGGATCTGATTGAACTCGAGCGCGAGGCCGAGGAAGTCAGACGCCAGCGGCCGGCCGTGCGGCGCACCAGTGACCGTCATCCGGAACACGAACGCCGGCGACGTTGCGGGCCGCCATCCGGCAGCCGCGAGCGTCAGCGCGGCGGCGGTGACCGCGGCCAGCAGCATGCGCTTCGGCCGACGCAGCGGCGCGATCATATTCGCACCCTACGGGTTTGTGGGACAGTTGCGCCGATGGCGCGACCCCCGGCGACTCCCCGCGCGCTCGCCGTCGCGCGCGGCGACGAGCCCGCCGACCTGCTCATCACCGGCGGCCGCGTGTTCGCCGACGGCACCCGCGAATGGATCGACACATCGCTGGCGATCGCCGACGGGTTCGTCGCCGGATGGGGTGAGCGCGACGCGGTCGAGGTGGTGGACGTCGACGGCGCGGCCCTGACGCCGGGATTCATCGACGCCCACATGCATCTGGAGTCCACCAAGCTGTGGATCGACGAGTTCGTGCGGACCGTGCTCCCGCTCGGGACCACCGCCGTCGCCGCCGATCCCCACGAGCTGGCCAATGTGCTCGGCGTGCCGGGGATCCTCGCGCTCATGGAGGCGGCGCGGCCATTGCCGTTCACGTTCGGCGTCTATGCCTCCAGCTGCGTCCCGGCCACGGGCTTCGAATCCTCGGGCGCCACCCTGAACGCCGGCGACATCCGCGAACTGATCGAACGCCATGGGGCGCTCGGCGTGGCCGAGGTCATGAACTTCCCGGGCGTGATCGCCGGCGAGGAGGAGATGCTCGCCCGCATCGACGGGGCGGGCGGCGGGGCGGGCGGTGGGGCGCGAGGGCGGGCGCGAGTGGATGGGCACAGCCCCGGCGTCACCGGCCGGCAGCTGGACGCTTACATCGCCGCCGGCGTCGAGTCAGACCACGAGAGCACGCGTCTCCAGGAGGCGCAGGAGAAACGGCGCAAGGGGATGTGGGTCTTCCTGCGCCAGGGCTCGGCGAGCCAGAATCTCGTCGAGCTGGCCCCGAGCATCGTCGCGCACGGGACCGACCTGGCGGCGTTCTGCACCGATGATCGCGAGCCGGACACGCTGCGGCGCCTCGGCCACGTCAACGACTGCGCTCGGTTGGCCGTCTCGGCCGGGATCTCCGAGATCGAGGCGATCCTCCTCGCCAGCACCAACCCGGCGCGCTACCACGGCTTCGCCCACCTCGGCAGCCTCGGTCCCGGCCACCAGGCCGACGTGCTCGCCTTCTCCTCGCTGGCGTCGTGGGTGCCGGCGGCGGTGTGGCAGGCCGGCCGGCTGGTGGCGCGAGGCGGCGAGGTGCTGCCCGGGGCGGTCCCGGCGTCGCCGCCACCCCCGCTGCTGCGCGACACGGTGCGGATCGGGCGGTTGCCCGACGCCGACGCGCTCGTGCTGCCGGCCCGGTTCGGCCAGCAGGTGCGGGCAGTCGGTGTGGAGAGTCATAGCCTCATCACTTCTCACCGTGTACTTGAGGTTGAGATTGATGCCGATCTGGCCCATGCCGCCGTGGTCGAGCGCCATCACGCGACCGGCCGGATCGGCCGCGGGTTCGTGACCGGCTTCGGGCTGCGGCGGGGCGCGATCGCGTCCACCGTGGCCCACGACGCGCACAACGTGGCCGTCATCGGGGCCTCCGGGGAGGACATGGCCACGGCGGTCTCGCGGCTGTCCGAGATCGGCGGCGGCCAGGTGGCCGTGCTTGACGGAGCGGTGCTGGCGGAGGTCCCGCTGCCGCTCGCCGGGCTGATGAGTGACCGCGGCGCGGCCGAGGTGTCGGCGCAGATCTCGGCACTGGGCGCCGTCGCCGCCGAGCGGTTGGGAGTGACCGTGCAGGAGCCGTTCATGCAGCTGTCGTTCATCGCGCTCTCGGTCATCCCCCAGCTGCGCCTGACCGATGGCGGGCTGGTGGACGTTGACCGGTTCGCCTACGTGCCCGTCGAGGTCGAGCCGGACTGACGGGGTCCGGCCGCCCCGGCCGCCCGCCCCGGCCGCCCGCCGCGGCCACCGGCGCGGCCACCGGCGCGGCCACCG